>JALDXL010000162.1:0-5410 GCA_032155045.1 Nitrososphaerales archaeon | reverse complement strand
ATGAAATATGTTATTCATATTTAAATATATATGACTAACCAAAATGTACTTTTTGTTTCTATTATCACAGTAGTAGCTATAGGTTTATTGATCTTAGGCTCTTCAATATTGTTAGAAAATGTACAAGCCTAATTATATAACTACGATCCTGAAACTGATCATTATAAGAGTTTTCCTGATTCAAGAAAGAATTCTGCTGATGTAAACATCCAGGATATTAATTGTTTGAATAGTAACATCAACATAAATGGAATAGATATCACCCAAATTCCTCAAGGTGATGTTCTTGATGATATCACTCCTTCAAAAGCAGCTGAAACATCTCCTGGTTTAGTCGATACAAATACACAGGATAGTAATGGATCTGAGGATGGAACAAACTTTGGAGGTAATCAAATAAATATATGTATAAATAATAATTTGAACAGACAAATAAATAATACATGTGAAAACTGCTCTACTAGCAATCCTGTTACTTTGATGACTTGGAATATATATCAAGGAGCAGACCTGTCACCAATATTTTCTGCTACTAATCAAACTCAATTTGTTGCAGCTGTTGGAGCAGCTTATAATAGAATCCAAGCAACCAATTTCACAGAAAGAGCTAATTCAATTGCAGATGAGATCGAAGAATCTCTGCCAGATTTGATAGGTCTTCAAGAAGTAATATTACTTAGAACACAGTCTCCTTCGGACGGTCCTATCACACCTGCAACTAATGTTTCATTTGACTATCTGCAAATTCTCTTAGACAACCTAGCCCAGCGAGGGTTAGCATATGAGCCGATTGTTGACCAAACTAGTACTGATATTGAGGTTCCAGGTCTGATCTCAACTGGAATTGTAGATATAAGGCTCACTGATAGGGATGTGATACTGGCAAGAGCAGACAGAGATTTTACATTTTCAAATCTTAATGGATCTCAGTTTGTTGCTAAGCTACCAGTTACAACTCTATTTGGATCAATAAATATACCACGTTCATGGGTATCAGTGGACATTACATTAGATAAAGGAGAAAAGGCTCGTTTAGTGTCTACTCATTTAGAACCATTATCACCGATTATTCAGGGATTACAAGCAGATGAGCTGTCAAACGGACCAGGTAATACAAATTTACCAGTTATATTCATAGGTGATTTCAACTCAAATGCTGCAGGAACCGGCACACCTACATATTCAAAACTAATAGATGCAGGTTTTATTGATGCATGGACTTTAAAAGGAATAGGCTCCGGTTTTACTTGTTGCCAATCTGATGATTTATTAAACGCGATTTCTTCTTTAAATGAAAGGTTAGATTTGATATTGTTCAAAGGCAATTTTGACATAAAAAATATTAAAGTTATTGGGAATCAGCAAAATGATCGTACAATATCCGGGCTTTGGCCGTCGGACCATGCAGGAGTTGTGGCTAAGATAAATCTGATTGAATAATGAAACCAGAGCCAATAACTCTAGATTAACTCATTTTTTTTATTAAAATATATTAAATTTTTAGTAGCCTACCAAAATCAGTCGCATAATAAGATCTCACTATTTTGGTCAAATTCAGAATACTACAGTTGAGTAGATTATAAACTTATACGCAGGATCTAAAAGGGAGTTGTGTAAACAATTTTTGACACAATTTTGTAGTTCAAATTCAAAAATGTTTTAAAAAATAGATAAAATTGATATAATTTGTAATAATTTTGATAACGGATTATTACCGAAGAACAATATATTCAATATAATGCAATCATAATTTTCGCAATATTTCTTATTTCATATAGCAATATTGGAGTAGACCATAATTTTAGCAGAATATGGAAAACATAAGAAGTACACTATTCTTACCAAAGATTATAATATGGAATTTATAACACTCAAAAAGAAATAATAAGAAGGTAGAGAAAGAAAAGAAGAAAGTTAAGAAAGGATAGAGGAACTTGTGGCAGAAATTACAACATTTACACCTACTGAAAGATCGGTTAGTTAGCAGCAGAAATAAAAAAATCTTTTTTGCTGAACTTATCGGAACTTTTATTGTTATAGTATTTGCTACTGGTTCTGTTGTGTTAGATGCGAGATTAAATGGAGCATTAGGACTTCCTTTTTTGGCAATTGCCCCCGCTATTGCTGTTGCTATTGGAGTTTATCTTTTTGGTAAAACATCTATGGCGCATTTTAATCCTGCAGTTACTGTAGCTTTTTTAATTACAAAACACTTAGAAAGAAAAAAAGGATTATTGATTATTTATCTATTAGCAGAAATCTTAGGTGCAATATTAGCAAGTTTTTTTATATATTTTATCTTTGGAAATCAAGCTCATTTAGGTGCTAATGCTCCTAATTATACTGAATTTCCAATTTATGTCATTGTTGGAATAGAAATATTTGCATCTGCTTTACTAATGTTAGTAGTTCTTACAGTGGTATATGCAAGAGGATTAAAGAATTATGGAGGATTCTTAATTGGTGCTGCAGTGGGTTTAGACGTATTTTTGTTTGGTTTAATTTCAGGTGTTTCAATGAATCCTGCCCGTTCTTTGGCACCTGCTATTGTGTCTGGTTATTATATTAATTTATGGCTTTATCTTATCGCACCATTTATTGGAACTACAATTGTGGGGTTATTATTGAAGAATAAATTTCAGAATGATACATAAAATAGAAAGATCGAATAAGTGCAGAATAAACACAAAATCTTTATCTGCTAGATTTTTATTGACTATACATGGATTACCAGTCGGTCCATATTTAGTAACAGTTAAGGAATTGATTCTTCCATAATCAATTAGATAAAACTAAAACAGATATAGAAATAATATTAGAAGATATAATTATAGTCAACAAGAAATACAATGGTGAAGGAAATCCTTAATTATTTTATTTAGAATTCAATGGTTATGAGATTACAACTAAAATTATTAAGTGGTATTATTTTAGTTATAGGTATTTTTTCTATATATCATAATTATATTTATGGCCAAACAGTCCAACAACAGGAGGAAGAAAAGAAAGTCGAACTAATTAGTCATAAAATCGAAAGAAGTGATGAAAATTCCAATAAATTCATCGGAAAAGTTCAAAATATGATTAACAAAAATGTAGAATATATTATAATTATTGCTACTTTTTATGATGAAAATGGAAAAATAATAGAAAGTAAATCAACATACACAAAACCAAATAGTTTAAAACCAAATATGATAGCATCATTTGAAATGATGCTCACCGATAATGTTCCTTCTAATAATATAACCTCATACGATGTGACAATATCTTGGAGATTTCCTGGTGAAAGTGAAAGATATTCTAATGTATACGGATAAAATTAGTTACTAAGAGTCATCAAAATCAATCGAGGACTACCAAAATTAAAGAAAAAAAAGTAAAGTAAATTTTGCAAAAGTTATTTGTTTGGTTCTACTGTTATTTTTGAATTAGGTATTTCTAAAGAAAGTTGTGTATCAGATGTTATAGGTATTGTAATATCACCTAGGATAATTTTTTGGTTGTTGTTGTCTGTTGTTGTAGTTGTTTCTGCTTGATCTGTTTCATTATTTGTTTCTTCTATTGTTAATTGTGGTGATGATTGATCATCATCTTCTATTTGAAAAGCACCTTGTCCAAATGCTTGTTGTGATGGCAGTGGTATAGCATATGACAGTATACTCAAAATAAAAGTCGTTGAGACCAAAGCCAATAAAAACATATTTTTTGTTTTTGGTTTTGTTTTGGTTATAGCCATATTATAAATTTCCAATCAAACAAGTATATGTTCTTTTCACTTTTGGATAAATATCAGAAATAATGAATAATTAGTGATTCTGTTATGCAATTTTTATACTAAATTTAAAATAGAACGTTAAGAGGCAAATTAATTATTTTTAATTATTTGAATATTCTTGAGAATATTATTATATTTTGCATTAAAAAAAATAATTCATTAGTTAAAAAGAATTGCCATCAATCAGGGTTGAAACAATGATGGAGAGAGTACATTTACTGCAGCAGTTAAGTTTCCAGACGAAAGTGCTTGAACAGGTATTTCCGCACAAACAATCTTAACTTGGTCTAGTATAGTAGTAGTATTGCCAATTGTGGATATAGCTGCTGCTCCAATTTGTCCCCCAAAGATTTTGGTCTTGAACGATATGTTCGCTATCGCCTACTATCATTCCAAAGAATCGGTTATCTTTTAGTTTGTTTTGTTCTACGATACAACATACACTTCCTCCAAATACACCAATACCGACCTCATTATTGGATGCATAATTATTTGCGATTACAGAAACTTCAGCAGCACTATCGGTATCAATTCCAAATGCCTGAATTTGATTAAACCATTCAGGTCCACAATTATTAGGAATGTCACAAATATTTTCATTGACTTCATTATTAGTAATTATACCAGTAGCACCTACCACAACTAGAATTCCAGTTATGCCTAGGGCATTAGGAGAAGACCCTATTATTTTATTGTATGACATTTGTAATGTTGAATTAGGTCCTACAGCAAAAACTCTAGTTTCCTGATAATCGGTAACAACTGAATTTGTGATAATTGCATGTCTAGATTGACCTGATGCGAGTAAAGATCCTACAAACACGGATCTAAATTTACAATCCTTTAATACTGCTGAATCAAGTTTAAGAGTTGCATTATCTAACACAGAAATTCCCAATAATTCATCACAGTTTTTGTACCCTCAATACCTTTGATAGCAAATTCTTTAATAGTAACATTGGCCTGATTGTCAATATTGACTATATAAGGGAATCCAATTACATTTAGTTCTAGTTCTTCTAATGGCGTTGATTCAATTATGGTATCCTTTGCACCAGAACCAATAATTGTTAGATTTTTGCTTATTGTAATTTGTTCTGTGTATGTACCAGGTAATACTTTGATTATATCGCCATCATTTGGTTCATCAATTGCATCTTGTATTGTATGAAAATCAATTGGAACAACCATATCGGCAGAAATGGGCTCTTTTGTTGGCGGACAGTAATAGTTATCATTCTCATTATTATACTGATATTCGTCTGATTTCAGTTGTGGATAATCATACGATGGTCATAGATATTCTCGTGAATTATAACTATTATTATCGTTATCATATCCATATCCATTTTCATATTCTGATTATGCTTGTATTCCATTTATAAAAGAGGGATATACAACAGCAAAAGTTCCTGCTATCAACACAATTGCTAAAAAGATAGAGTTAATTTTTCCTGTTGTTATATTTAAATTCAATAATTAATATAACTAAATAAGAGTATATGTAAAATACAAAAGATTATAAACGATTTTTTGAAAATAAAGTTGTAATAGTGTAATTTTTAAAAAAATTACAATAAAATAATTAAAAAAAATGTTGTTAAAGTAATATATATTACTTTTTTATTTTTA
>JALDXL010000161.1:0-5436 GCA_032155045.1 Nitrososphaerales archaeon | reverse complement strand
AAAAAAATAAATTAATGGATCGACAAATGTAACTAGTTTATTGTTGTTATATGAAATATGATTTATAACTGAATATTATTTAAACCGTATTAGTTATTACAATATTTCAGATATTTGATATACTTCATATCGGTTAAAGTTAAAAATCAAAAGTTTCATTCTATCATTATACTTTCAAATTATTGGAATCGTTTTATGTATTTATTTTACTAAAAATAATATAATAGATTTCTATTTAATTACTTTAACTAATTATATTATGTTATTATTCCTACTATCGAATAATTCCACCTTATACTATATACAAAATTATTAATATATAGAATATGGGGTAACAATTTATTAACAATTTTTCATTAATGATAATAGGAAATTATATTGAAAACTAAACTAAATCGAGATTTAAAATATTGCCTGATATTTACAATATTTGTAGTTTCTTTTTTATTTATCAACTATATCCCATTATTTGCTGAAGAGAAACTACAAAAACAACAAAATGCTACACTCGTTTCAACAAATTTTAACTTTATAGCAGCGGGGGATTGGTACTGCAATAAAGAAACAGAAAAAACTATTCAAAACATTCTTACCGTTCATCCAGAATTAATAATTACTACAGGAGATCACGTAAAAGATGAAAATTCTGCAAAATGCTGGATGAAAATGTCCAAACCTATTCATGATAAAATGAAAATTGCAATAGGAAATCATGATATTGAATACAAAAATATATATAAACAAATAGTTGATTATCATCATTTAAAAAATCCGTATTATTCTCATAATTTCAAAAATATTCATTTTATAAGTTTGTCAACTGAGCATCCTTTTGAAAAAGGGAGCAAACAATATGAGTTTGTAGAAAATGATCTTAAAAAGGCATCAAATACTTCATCAATAGACTGGATAATTGTTCATAACCATAAACCTTATTATTCAACTAGAAATGATATGGATATTGCAGAGGAACTTAGAAATACTTATCATCCATTATTTGAAACATATGGTGTAGATCTAGTTATTTCCAGTCATAATCAATATTATGAAAGAACTTATCCATTAATGTATAATTCTAAAAATGATGGACAACCAATTTATAGTAATTCAACTGCTAGCAATTATCATAATCCACATGGCATCATATTTCTAACTGTAGGTACTGCAGGTGATGAGTTACAGGATATCGAAAATAAAGATGATTATTATGTAATTCAAAAAGAACGATATGGGTTTCTCAATCTAGAACTAAAAGGTGATGGCCACACTATAATGGGAGAATTTCATACTAATAAAGGAAAGATACTTGATAATTTTGAATTGACAAAATCTTGATTTATATTTTTCAAAGGCAATATTTTTAAAATCATTTATACATCCAAAATTATTTTAGAATAATAAACATTTGTTAAAAAGAATAAATAATATTGTAAAGATATTTTGAAATTTAAGATACTTACATTCATGTTTGGTGATAATCCACTTTTATCAATTCACTACCAGATTTTCGATGATAAATGTTATTTCAAAGTATAAAGTAAATTAAATACTATTGGAAGCAAAAAAGGACATTTAATTTAAGAGAACAGATTTAGCTGTGAATATCCTATTAATAATCTATTATGAGATTTGAAAGAAATAAACCATCAACTATTGTAGCTATAAACTCTCCGTATTTGTACTTTCTTGGTTTGATCTTAAGAACTACATCAAAGACATTAGTCATCTTCAATGACAATAAAAAAGTCAAGTTTCTCTTTTGAAATGCATTAAAAGACTAGGTTCTTCTCAAATCTACAATATAAGGAAAAGAATTTTAGCATTCATCATAAAGATGAAACTGTTATTCAGATTGGAAACCATAATTATTGGTTATGGATAATGATTTAACCAATTCACAAATCTATACTTGGATATTCAGATTTCAGAAGAAAGAAAGTGTTTGTAGCAAAAAATTTCCTTAGTTCCATGGTTGATAAATATGACATACATACAGTTTACACAGATGTGGAACACGTTATCATCAAGTATCTAGTCTAACAGCTAAAACATAAGTAGCATTCTTCTTTAGAGAAAAGTCTGATGGAAAGAGTTAATCAATCCTTAAGACAGAATAGAATGTTTTGATGATTGCAATCCCGTATATTGCTGAGAAAAAATAATTGTAATTAAGAACAGGTAAATAATTGGATAAAATTATTCACCTATTTGTATAATATAAAAATTAGAAATAAAATTCTATTTATCAAAGAATGAGCGAAATTAACGTGAGTTAGTAGCATCCAAAAAATCATTAAAGTATCTGTATCGATTAATCTACAATTTCTAATATATCATGAAGAAATAACCATTTAGAAGTTGAAAAATCATATAGTCTTTAGTTAAAATAAAGTGTCTATATAGGTATTAATATTATAGATTAACCAAATTTAGGTAACAAAAAGATAATAATAGATCATTGGAAGAGAAGAATAAGACTTTTATTGAAAACAGGAATATCAACGCCAATAATGAATTGCGAGTTCTGAAAACAATAAAATGGTATAATAAAATTATCAGATCAAGGATTCAAATTTCTATATCTGAAATGACTAAAATTGATCTTTGTATATTCAAAAAATTTATTTATTTTGCATTTTCAGGTTTATCAATTTTTTTTATAATTTATTTACTCTTGGATGTATTAAATAATTATCCTCCTAGAGAATTAGGAATTACCCCATAATGAATATTTCATACAAACGGAATTTTAATATTACCATTAACAAAAATCTTATTTTTTTAGAATTTAATAGAGCTTTTGTTAGAATCCTAAACAAAATATTATTAGATATATTTTTTTAAAACACCGCTAAAAGACTAATATCCATCAGATTTTTAATGATTAACGGGTTGAAGATAGAAAATGAGTTATAAACTCTATTGAAAATATAGAAGAAGAATATTCCAGAGATCTAAATACAATATAAACTAAAAATATTTAATCGTAATACTTTAAATAATACATATTAATGACATTGAATGATCTGTCATTTTTAATAATCCAGTCTTTTTGTTCAATATGTAAAGTTAATTGGAAAATAAAATATTTGGATACAAAAAAATCGAGAAGTTTTTAGCATGAGATGTCAAAATATAACAGATAATAAGAAAAGATGTAAAAGAACAGCAAGTAAAATAGCAATAGTAAAACAAATCATGGATGAAAAACAATCGAAATTGAAGATATGCGATGAATGTTTTAACGAAAAAATGTACAATGATAAAATATTCAAAGATCAAGTTATTCAAGTAACAGAATTGAATAACAATAGACGTGAATTTCTTTTCTAGTAGATATTGATAAATATCAATCATGAATGTATTATATAATAATCAAATCATATATCTAACATTTCAACGTTTGAAACGATAAGGTAATGAAAAATTAGTCTTAATCAGTAAATCAGTAAAAAATTTCGTTGTTATCAGCATACTAAATTAAATGAATTGTTAAAAAAGTATTTCAAATACAAAGCAATACAAGTTTTTTTGAACTGTATTTTAAGTCAAAATATGCTAAAATATTGGGATCCGATATCATAATTCAATTCTAAGGAAGAATGTTCATTTTAAATTACATATGAATTCCTGGATAATTATATATTCTATATATTAACTTATTAAAAAATTTCTCGTTCTATAAATTTAACAAAAATAGAATAATAAACCAGACGATCAGTTAGTTCACATGAAAATAAATATATAATAAATTCCTACAGACGTAATAATAAAAGAAGAATCCTATCTAAAATACTATTTAAAAATCTCTTTATTATGATTATAAAAACCTTATTAAATTTTATTGTACATGTCTACTAGGTCTAATAACAATATTCACTGTTACTAAAAATCAAGTTTTTTTAGTTTGATATGGACGATGATTATAATGTCAATAAAAGGTTTCTTAAACCCTTTATAATTTTTAGACCCTTCCTTTTCAGTTAAATTTGATAATCATAAAAGAATAATATCAAAAGCTATTCTCAATAAATTAATTCATATGCGATATTAATATTCTAGATCTTTAAACATTCTAATATTACATCTAATTTATATCAAGAAATTTTATGTGTATAAAATATGTCTTTGAAATATCTTTTTCTTTGTAAAAATGAATTCAAATCCAAATTTAAAAAAACTTCATAAAGAATAATATTTATTTTTATCCAAAATATTTCTTTATAGATGTTTTCATAGCATGGAGAAACGTGTTTATTAACAATAATAAAGTATGTCATTATGAAAAGTCAATATACGCTCATTTTATAAAATATGTTTTTTTCATAGTTAAATATTAGTATGATTGATTAGGTGTCTGATATCATTTTGAACAAGACTATTCAGGAAATTAATTGTATGAAATATGATTTATTATTATATGTAAAATAATTTGATTACTAATTATAATATTAATAATCTAATTTAAAAAAAGGAAGTAACTAAAGATAATAATTTGTGACCCTAGATCACAGTTTCTGATAAAAATGTTATCTTTTTAGTTGGTATCTAGCAGTAGTCATATACTCTATATTTTATTTTTCTATTATGTTTTGTAGTCAATTTCAATAGCTTTTTGATATTTTATTTTTTTGTATAAAACTAAAAATAATATGAATATAAAAAGTATAACTATTTTTTATATAGTGCTATATATATCTATAACAAAACTATAGAATTCTGTTATTTATGTAAAACAACAATAGTAAATAATAAAACATGCCTTCTGATAAAAGCATGGCGTTTGATGAAAATTTCGCCTCTAATGCTAATACCGATAAAATTTTTCAAGAAAGTAAACTTGCTAAAACCCATTATAAAATGACCATAAATAATCTTAATGCTGGCTATAGTGGTAAAAATATTCTTAAAAATATTAATTTAAACATAGAAGAGAATTCTGTAACTGCATTTATAGGGCCATCTGGCTGTGGCAAAACCACCCTGATTAGATGCTTGAATAGGATGCATGAAATGACACCTGGTGCTTTCGCTAAAGGAGACGTTGTTTTAGATAAAACAAACATTTATGGTCAAAAAGTGAATCCCGTTATGATTAAAAGACGTATTGGTATGGTATTTCAAAAACCTAATCCATTTCCAACAATGAGTATTTTTGATAACGTTGCTTCGGGATTAAAGTTAAATGGTGTAAAAGATAAAAAACTCATAAACGATATAGTAAAGGAAAGTTTAGAAGGAGCAGCGTTATGGACAGAAGTACAAGATGAATTGCACAAACCTGGAATGAGTTTATCAGGAGGTCAACAACAGAGACTTTGTATAGCTCGAGCCCTTGCAATGCAGCCTGAAATTCTTCTCATGGATGAACCTACATCAGCTCTGGATCCAATTGCATCTTCTAAAATCGAATATCTGATACATGAACTAAAGAAA
>JALDXL010000160.1:0-5478 GCA_032155045.1 Nitrososphaerales archaeon | reverse complement strand
TCCGGAGAATGAGGGATTTGGGCAAAAAGCATTCTCCGGAGGTTTTTAATGTTCTGTATTTTTCGATAGATACAATGTTTTTTAATTATTTTATCGTAGTTATGTATCAAAAATGAAGAGTCACAACTTTATCCTTCAAAAATCTTATTCATGTAACTTAGTCCAGATATACTAAAGTATAAAATATTTAATTATTTAGATTTAACAAAAAAAGCAGTACATGTTCTTAGGATTTGTACTTTTGGTAGCATGAATGATTGCTTTCTCGTGTTCTACTTTGATGACAGTAAGCGCACGACCAGTTTCGGAATCCTATTATGGAGACAGTTATGAATCAGATTATGATGCATATGAAAAATACAAAAGTGATTATAAATCCAAAGATAGTAGCACTAATAACATAGTTTTAAAGAAAATTCAATATGATATAAATAACATATATATCAATAGAGTAAATTATTTCATAACTGGTACGAGGTTAAATATAGCATATGGATTTCCTCCTTCTTTTATGATGTTGCTAGTAAATTCTTTTAATTTAAAATTCGCAATTACGATGTGAACTATTCTATTATTTGGATCAGAATAATCATCAATTAATATTGCATTTCTTGGAATTTCCATATCATTTAGAGTACCTGTAAATGAAGAGATTTTAAATAATGGCATATAAGATTTCGGTATAACAAGTTCCTCATGTAAATTGACAATTTGATTTACATATTCCACATCCCATCGAAATGGCATTGTGAAAGATATAGTATGGGTGTTTTTGTCATAGATAAAATCTACAATATCATCATAAAATGTTTTCACTTTTAATGTTAAGTTACCAATATTATTGTTATTAATGTTAGTAATTGCACTACCATTATTATAAGAATTTTTTATAACAAAAGGAACTGTCTTGCCAATACTTATAAATAAATCTACTTTTTTATCTGATTCTAAGTTTAAGCCGATACTTGATTTTTCAAGAAAAACGGATATATCATACAGTCCACCATCTGTGAGGAACTTGCTCTTTAATGTAATTGGTTCATTTGAACTAACTTTTGCTAGGTCGTTTTTTGATATTTGTTGTTGTTCTTTATTTGGGTTTATTAGTTCATGTACAGTAGAATTGTTTGAAGGAATAAGGTCTGCTTTGATGTATCCATCTAACGAATGAAAATGTTGATCCAATATAGTTTCGTTTTTAAATTTAGCAATTATTCTATAATTGAGATCTTTTATAGTTTCATTGGTTTTTTCATCAAAAGTTCTAATAGTTAATGTAGGTTTTTTATTACCTTCATTTAAAAATGGAGGTTCCATTAGTCCTTCAACTACGATCTGTTTTCCAGAAATATCAAATGGAAGGGATTGATCTCTACTTAGACCATGTCCATATGACTCTTTAAATGGATTATTCCAAGCAATAAAAATTACTAAAAAAATCAGCACACATAATAACGAAAAAAATTGGTTAGAAGTTAAAACCATTAAATAATCTCTATGGATACCAAATATAATATTACGGAAACAAAGTTCACACTTGAAATATAACATAAAGCGGTTAAAATAAAATGAAATACTGTATTGTATAAATAGTTGGAGGAAATTTAAGGAGTTTTATCTGATGTGATAGTTATTGATATTTTGCTTGGAATTAATTAATCTTACCATAGATAGAAAACAGCGATATTCATTCGATTCGAAGGAAAATGCCTCTTTTAACTAGTCTTTTGAGTTCCTATAAATTTTCTTATGCACATTTGTTCTTTTCAATAGTCGTATTCTTTATTTTTTTATAATATTTAACATCTATACCAGCATAGCTCAAAACTATTTCATTTATTCTCCAACAATTAGACTTAAAATACTAGTTTTTTGATCGATAGAGAAAAATTAGCGATTTAATAATAAACTATCATTGATATTTACATCATTTTAAAAAAGAGAATAAACATGATCATATTCACATATCCACAGACACAAAGATCATAGATTAAAGACATATACATAGGCTTTAGACAAAAGTTCTGCGAAATATACCGATAGGAATAAGTTCTATTTTGATACTCTGATTTTTACATGAAAAATATCTGATACTATCCTTTCCAATAAATGGAGTAAATCCAATAATGTTAATTACTTTCACTCTCCATAGCTAGCTATTGCTCTAACAAGTAGTACCATTCAGAAAATAACTTCATTAAAAAAACTTTTGAATTTCATTCACAAAATAGTACATCAATGAGGATTTATTTTTTTCTTTATATCATAATATGAGCCAATATTTTTTTCCATATAATTGGAAATAAAATATAGAATTCCATATTTATCACCCATTCTAGTTATCAAATTATTTTTTTCCAAAATATGGATATGATGTTTAACTGTTTTATAATCTAATTTCAAATCTTCAGAAATTCTGTTGATATTTAAAGGATATTTTAGTAGTAGATCCAGGATTTTAATACGATTCTCGCCCCCTTTTGAACCTGCAAAAAGGAACCATAACAATCGAATTATATCAGGATCGGACATCTAATATTATTAAAAATAAATGATTAAATAAAAATTGTTTACTTTCATAATGCCGTCAAAATAATTGTGTTTGTTATATGTAGTATTTGGTACGAAGCAAAAATTCTGCAACTGTAGATTTTGAATATTTTTAGTCATACAATATTTTCAATCGAAAGTCTATAGAGTTATCTTTAAAAGACTAGCAACTCCTGCAAGTTCAGCTATATGAATTAGTAGAAAATATGGTAATAATGCATCTGCATATAATGGAGCCATTGCAAAATATGCGTAAACGACAATCAAATTTTGTAAAACCAGCATACTTGCAAAGAATATCAAACCTATCGTAAATACAGCTCGTGTTTTTAAATATATCCTTATATACAATGATAAAAGGATAGTTAAAATGACTATCGTAGCCATACTTACAATAGTACTTACATCCATTAGCAACGACATATTAGATTCTTTTTATACTAACCAAATGTAAATGTGTATATTTCAAATCCATTTCCTCTAACATCGATTTTGATAGTATGTTCTCCGTACTCTCTATTTGTTACTAGATTGTATAATCTTTGTTTATCTATTATAATTTTTCCATCACTAGATGATTCTTTACTTAACCCATTTTTAATTGGATTCATGTCTTGTGATACTGTCAAATTTCCTTTTCCTCCCGCCACTATATTCACAGATTTTGAGTTATATTTCAATACAATACTACCGTTATTTCCTTGTAATTCCATGTTATCAGGATTATTTTTCCATTTTCCTTCTAAATATATTACATTAGTTTTAATTTCATTTTTGTCAGGCAAATTATAAACTGCGATCTGATTTGGTTTAAATCCTTCTTTGTTACCTAAAGGTGCCCTTGCAAACTCATACCCAAAGTAGAGCTCTGGAGATTGTATTTTTGAAAAGTTGACTTCTTGATAATCATATTTGGAACCATTAGCGAAGCTTTGAGAACCATTAAGGTTGATATTTTTGATACCTAAATGTGCGGCTCTTTCTGCCAAAAGAGATTGGATTACTTTTTCTGTTTCTTGATAAGCTCCTTCTCCTATGTGATCATATCTTATATATCCTTCATCATCAATCAAATATTTTCTTGGCCAGTAATTGTTTCCATATGCATCCCATGTTTTTTTATCATTATCTTGTAAAACTGGATATTTTATCCCGAATTTTTCAATAGCTGATTTTACATTATTGATATTTTTTTCAAATTCAAATTCCGGTGTATGTACACCTACTATGACTAATCCTTTATCAGAATATTTATCATACCATTCATTTAGATGCGGGATTGTCCTTATACAATTAATGCAACTATAGGTCCAAAAGTCTACTAAAACTACTTTGTCCTTTAATTTGTCAAGCGATATCGGCTTCGTATTGATATACTGATCAATATCAGTAAAATCATTTGCTTGTTTGAATTGTGATTTGTCCACTTTTATCATTCCATTATTTTTAATTTGTTCTGTTGCCAGGGATAAATATTCACTTGATTTGTTCGTTATCGCTGATCCTTGAGTATTAAAATAAACTGCGAACCCAGCTATCATAGATACAACTGCGATTGCTACTACAATTGCACTGATATTATCTCTATTCATTGATTAAATACCTCTTTCTAAATTGATTATTTCATTTGCAAGTGGGAAATTACCAAGAATATTTAATTGATTGGTAAATACTAGAATCCCAAGAATTATCAACAATGTGCCCATTGCAGGGTTGAAATATTTTAGATATTTTACCATCTTTTTTATCAGTCCAGTTGCTCTTGAAAAAAATGCAGCTGTGATCAAAAAAGGTAGTCCAAGACCCAATGAGTATGCCAGTAACAAGTTATAAGCTTCTCCAGGAGAAGTGGCTGCTAATGTAAATGTACTTCCTAGAATTGGACCTACACAAGGAGTCCATCCGGCAGCAAAGGCAATTCCAAAGACTAAGGAAGTTATATAGCTAGTTTTAAACCTAGGAATTTTAGTTAATTTTTTTTCAAAGTTCAAGTTATTTATCTTTGATGATAATATTAAAAAAACTCCAAAAGATATAATTACAATTCCACCAATCATTTGAAGAATATTTTGAAACTCAATTCCAACTGTTACTAAAACACTATTGAGCGCAACTCCCAAAACTGCAAATACTAATGAAAAGCCTAAAACAAAATAGACAGTATTTAAAAATATATTAAGTCTAGTAGATTTTTGCAAAGATATAGTTTTTTTGTTATTGTTAGAATTAAACCTGCTATTTTCTGTATCTGTAGATGTTTTTTCAGAATTTAAGTTACCAAGTTCATGTAGTGTTGTTCCAGATAAATAAGAAATAAAAGCAGGGAGGATAGGCAATATACAAGGAGAAAAAAACGACCCCATTCCAGCAATAGCTGAAACGATAATACTAATTTCTGCCATGATTATATTTATATTCAATAATAATAAAGGATATACCCAAATCACACCCAAATTATACCCAGAAGTCGTTCAGATTGCTTGTCATTTGGTCAATATCTTAGTGTCAGTAATTAGATATATGTTTACGTCATTGAATAGCTAGTGTAATATGATTATAATATAGTTTAAAATATTTAAAATCTTAGAGAATTTATTAGAAAAACCATAACCCTCTAGGGAAGCCACCCAATTCTTTGAAGGCCATGGCAGGAATAGAACTTGAGATAATTTCTATTATTAAAGACCTTTGTATAGCAACTTGTAAAGTGAACTATATAATGTTTGGAGAACGAAGTTAATGACTAAAACTATAACCATCTGTTATGGAAAATGAATTTAGGAGCATTAGAAAACAACAGAAAGACTGCAGAAGTACAATGTAATTGGATTTTGTATAGTATATAGGGTACATAATATTTAAGGATATTATATTAAGTGGGTATAGTCCGAAATAATGCTAAGGCCATTAAATCCCAGACTAGACTCA
>JALDXL010000159.1:0-5520 GCA_032155045.1 Nitrososphaerales archaeon | reverse complement strand
AATCTTCACAGGATGCTAAATTTAATTATTGTTAGATGGTTTCTACAGAGCCCAAAATTCCTTCATTATTTTATATAACGGTTGGAGATAAATAATGTGGTGTAGTTAAAGAGTTTTTATCTCTAACACCTACTATAATCATAGTGAGGTTTCTAATGATTAATGCAAAATTTTTTAATCAATACATGACATATGTATATGTGTAGATATTATGTTCTATTAATATCCGTATAGATCGTATATATCATATATTTGGATACAATAAATAAATAAATAATAAATCTATTACTAACCAAATACATCTATTTTACTATTATTATTATTTTATTTCATTTAATTTTTCTTTTAACAATATTGTAGTTATCTTCGGATCAGCTCTTCCTTTTGTGAACTTCATTATCTTACCTAGCAAGAAATTTATTGCGGTAGGATTTTGTTTAGCATCTAATACAGCTTTTTTCTCTTCTTCGAATAATTTGTCTATTGATTCTAACAAGATTTCTTTATCATTTATAATAGTGATCTGTTGTTTTTCTTTTTTTATTATCTCGGATGGCAATTCTCCTGACTTGATGATTTTAGAAATAATGGATTTTGCTGTGGATCTGTTTATAGTATTATCGTCAACTAACTTGGCAATTTCCGCGATATGTTTTGGTCCTATTTTTGTTTCTTCAGTGATCGTTTTTTTACCTGATTCATCATATTCGATGAATGCAAGAATATCACTCACTATCCAATTTGATATGGATTTTGGAGAGTGGTATATTTTTATTGCAGATTCAAATAAATCAGCTAATTCTTTATTATCTATAAGTACTTGTGCTACATGTGCAGAAAGTTTATAGTTATCTATGAATCTGGATTTCCTTTCGTCTGGAAGCTCTGGCATTTTAATTAAAGATAAATACGTGTCTTCCAATAGAATTTTTGGGATATCTGGTTCAGGAAAATATCTATAGTCTTCTTCTTCTTCTTTTGATCTTGCTTGTTTAGTAATTTTTCTTTTATCATCCCAGTGTCTCGTTTCAGCTTTAATTTCTATATCGTGTAGATTCATTGTTTGTTGCCTAGTTATCTCATATGTCAGTGCTTTTTCTATGTCGCTAAATGAGCCTACATTCTTAATTTCTACTTTTTTTCCATTACCTATTGAAATATTTGCATCGCATCTCAAGGATCCTTCTAAATTTGTATTACAAACTGTTAAATGTTCTAATATTGAGGTCATTTTATTCAAAAATATTCTTACATCTTTAGGATTATTAAAATCAGGTTCGGTTACTATTTCAACCAAAGCTACGCCTGCTCTATTATAGTCAATCAGTGCTTGCATTCGCCCGCTCTCATAAACTAGTCTCCCTGGATCTTCTTCTAGCTGAATTCTTCTTATTCTAGCAGTATTGTTGTTTTCTCCATATTTTATGACTCCTTCCTTTCCTATACTTGTATTTGTTTCATTAGAGTCATACTGGGTGATCTGGAAATTTTTTGGTAAATCTGGATAAAAATAATTTTTTCTTGAAAAAACCGTAATTTCTGGAATTTTACAATTCAATGCTTTTGAAATCATAATTGCAAATTCTACAGCCTTTTTATTCAAAATTGGCAAGGATCCTGGCAATCCAATACAAACTGGACATATGTTGGAATTAACTTCTTTTTCTCTATAATTTGAGTAACATCCACAAAATAATTTAGTATTTAGTTGAGTTAACTGGCAGTGAATTTCAAGACCAATTTTTACAGGTAATGCCATTTATAGATCTGGATATGTTGAATTAATATTAATAGATTTTTCAAGTAATTCAGCTGCATCTAACAATTTTTTCTCCTGAAATTCATCGGCCATGATTTGAAGTCCAATCGGTAGGCCATCTTTGAATCCAATAGGAATTGAAATAGCAGGAATGCCGGCCAAATTAGCTAAAACTGTGTTGATATCTATCAAATACATTTTTAAAGGATCGTCAATTTTTTCGCCAATTTTAAAAGGAAGAACTGGAACAGTTGGAGATATTAGTAAATCATATTTTTTAAACAGATTTTTTAGTTCAGATTTAATTAACTCCCTTACTCTATGAGCTTTAAGATAGTATTTACCATAATAGCCAGACGATAATACAAAAGTTCCAACTATTATTCTCCTTTTGACTTCATCTCCAAAATTACCTCTTGTTTTTGAAAAATATGTATTCCATTCGTAATCATCAGGATTTAATTCAAATCCATATCGTATATTATCAAATCTTGCTAGGTTGCTACTAGCTTCAGCTGTAGCAATTGTATAATAAGATGCAAGAGCATATTCTGTTAAATTTAATGATGCATCTTCTGATATCAATCCAAATTCATTAAACTTGTCTATAGCGGAATGAACGGATTGGTATATGGGCTTGTCAGCTCCATCTGTTAATTCTTTTAATAAACCAATTTTTTGGTTAGGTTTTTTATTATTATCATCATTATCATCATAAATATTATCATTACTTTTCGTATCTATTGTTGTATTATCATTAGTGTCTCTTCCAGATATAACTTTCATTATGTTTCTTATATCTGATACAGTCTTTCCAATCGGACCAATTTGTTCCAGACTATTAGAGTATGAAATAAGTCCGTATCTGCTAACCAATCCATATGTAGGTTTAAATCCAATCACAGAACAGAAACTAGCTGGACAACGAACAGATCCACCGGTATCAGAACCTAGTGAAGCGGTACATAACTGTGCTGCAATACTTGCTGCGCTACCACCAGAAGATCCTCCACAAACATAATCCAAATTCCATGGATTTCTTGTTAATCCATAACGACTCCATTCTGTAGTCGATCCCATTGCAAATTCATCAAGATTTAATTTTCCTATTATTACCGCATCTTTATCTTTTAATCTCTTTATTACAGTAGCATCATATGGGGGAACATAATCAGATAACATCTTTGAAGCACATGTTGTTTTCAAGCCAGTTGTACTTATGTTATCTTTGATTCCCACTGCAATTCCAGCCAAAGAGCCTACTTCCAAACCTGTACTTATTTTCTTATCTATTTGTTGAGCTTGATAAACTGCATTATTATTTATGGTTATGAATGAATTTACTTTTTTATCAATTTTGTTTATTCTTTCTATTAATTGAGATACATATTCTTCACATGTAAATTCTTTATTCTTGATGCCATTTGTAACTTGATCAACATTAAGTGTATAAAGATTCGACATTTTAACCCATAACTGGACCTTTTACAAATTTGTCCTTAATCTGTTTGGAAATTTTATCAATATTGGTAGTTGGTTCTACAATGGTATCTTCTCTTAAATCTGACAATTTTGTTGAATGAAGTGATGATACTGACCCTGTTTCCTCCAACGAAATTTCATCCAATTTATCTAGATATTTTATTATCTTTTCAATTTGTTTAGTATAATTTTCAAATTCATTTTCGGTTAGATCGATCTTTGAAAGTTTACTTAAATGTTTTAACTCATCCTTTGTAACCATATTACTCTATCTCCAGTCTTTTTGTTTATTCCTCTTTTTCATGGTGCGAGTCTATCAATATCTCTTGGATATAATATGGCATCACGGATATTGTCTATCTTTGTAAGAGTCATTAAAAATCGTTCTAATCCTACACCACAACCAGAATGGGGTGGAACTCCATAATTGAATATACGCAAATGATAATCAAATGAATTCAAATTTAATCCCTTTTTCTTCATTCTATTTATAAGAATTTCTTTGTTACTAATTCTAGTACTTCCAGACGATATTTCTAAAGGACCATACATTAAATCAAAGGATTCACAAATTTGTGAATCATTCTGATTCTCTTTCACATAAAATGGTTTAGCTGCTGTAGGCCAGTCTGTTATAAAGTAAAAATTATTGCCTAATTGATCCTCGTCGTCGTCTAGCTTTTTTAGTACTTGAGGAGATAAATCATCTCCCCACCTTACTCTTTCTCCTATATTTCTCAATTTTTCAATTAAATCAGAGTATTTGAGTCTTGGAAAAGACTTGTTATTGTTTTTAATTTTTTCACTGATATCAAGCTCAGTACTATTCTTGATCAAATCATCCTCAGATAATGATTTTATGATAAATCGAATCATTTTTTCCAATAATGACATAATATCGTTATAGTCAACAAAAGCACATTCAATATCTACTGATGTAGCTTCTGATAAATGTCTGTTAGTACGAGAAGGTTCTGCTCTAAAAATCGGGCCTATCTCAAAGACTTTTTCAAAAGCCATTGTAAGCTGCTCTTTGTAAATTTGGGGACTCTGAGCCAAAAATGCCTCTCTCTCATAATAGAATATTGGAAAAAGAGCAGTTCCTCCCTCTGATGCTGTTGCTATTATTTTAGGTGTAGTGACCTCTATAAATTTCTCCTCTGAAAGAAAATTACGAATATATTTTAAAATATTATTACGTATGATAAAAATATCTTGTAAATATTTTCTTCTCAAATCTATTGCTCGATAATCTAATCTTGTATCGATTCCCGCTGGATTTCTATTTTGCACCATAAATGGAGGGGCTTGAATAGGAATCGAAAAAATCTTGATCTCTAATGGAATTACCTCTATTCCATTAGGTGCTTTTTTTTGAGAAATAACTTTTCCATGAATTCCTAATGATGTATGTTCCTTTAATTGCAAAACTTGTTCATATACCAAATCTGGGCATTGACCTTTTTTAGCAATTATTTGAGTATCTCCATCTTTATCTCTTAACATAATGAATTGTATGTTACCATGGTCCCTAATACTGGATATCCATCCCATTAGAGTCACTGTTTTTCCTTCAAAAGATGGATTTATCTCTGAAGAAAAATGAGTTTTTCTCCAATCTCCTAATTCTTCTTCTCTAAGTGTGATATCGCTACTAATCTTATCCAATTTTAAACCCTAAATAACATAGTAAGGATACAGTAGACTAATTTATCCATACCGTTTTAAATGAATCTAGATTTGAAAAAAATTCAAATAAATGAGGTTTTTAACGAAATGAAGTAAAATCAGGCTGTTGATTTCTAAATAATTTTGGTCAGTGTATTTTTACATGGTAGCAATTGTAGAGCTGTTATTGATTAATACTGTGTTTTGTGTGTGTGTGTGATAAATAATAATTGCATTTTTATTAGACTTTAACATAAAACATATTACACAAACACATTTCACACTTTTGTCAAAATTTAAAACTGATAAAATGTTAAAAAGTTATACTGGTAATGGTAGTGTTTTTATGTAATACAAAAATGCTATTCGATAGAGATTTAATTTTTTTATATGGTATATTTCATATAATAATTCATTCTTCCTTAAGTCAGATAAAGCACAAAAACAAGTAGTGAACTCTTTTCAATCACAACAAGTAGATAGAAGTGGAGTATGGGAATGGTATAATCCCACAAAGAATTGCTGAAAATAATGCATTAATTGTAAACAATTTTATAAATTACCTATTAAATACTAGCAATCTAATAAATAATACTCTAGCATCAAATATG
>JALDXL010000158.1:0-5556 GCA_032155045.1 Nitrososphaerales archaeon | reverse complement strand
ATTCCTACATAATTGAATTGGGTATTCTCCAATCCTATTTTTTCGTGTAAGGTTTCTATTTTAGACTAATTAATAAAGATCCATTTCTTTAACATTTTTGTATTTCAATACATTGATATTGTGTTCTTGTTTTGTTTTCCAGTTCATTGTCAATAACTTATTGAGGTTTTTCATTAAGTTCTTTGAACATAGAAACACCATAAAATTTTATATAGTATTTTAAACCTTTTAGATAGAGTTCACGTGTAATTTCGGTTTTTATAGAATATACAAAATTTGGATAAAGAAGATTAACTTTATTATTTCCTTCTTCGCATCTCTGCTCTTCGTACTTTTGCATAGATATCATATAATTTCACTATCATAAACGATAGTTTATTCTAACAATAATAAATTATACTGTTATTACTAGTTAATCAAACATCATATAACTTCTTTGTAATTGTAATTTCTTTTTTGTGGTCTATTATTGGTTTGGGATACTTTTCTACTGAAGTTGAATTAGTATATTTGTCAATTACTTCATCAACAGTATGCCATTCATGTATTGTACTTTTAGAAAATTCTCTAAGCTCTGGAATCCATTTTTTAATATAAATACATTCAGGATCGAACTTTTTTTGTTGTAGCCATGGATTAAAAATTCTGAAATAAGGTTGAGCATCACAACCAGTCGATGCAGTCCACTGCCAATTACCATTATTAATTGATGGATCATAGTCAACAAGTTTTAATGCGAAATATCTTTCTCCATATCTCCAATCAATATGTAAATCTTTGGTCAAAAAAGAGGATGTTATCAGCCTTAGTCTATTATGCATGAAGCCTGTCTCGTTAAGTTCTCTCATTCCAGCATCAACAATCGGAAAACCCGTTTTTCCTTTGCACCAAGAATCAAATTTCAACGAATTATTTTCCCATTTTATACTATTATCTCTATATTTTTCTTTGAAGGAATATGTAAATATATATGGAAAATGAAATCCGATGTATACAAAAAAATCTCTCCAATATAATTGTCTTAACAAAGGATGATAATCTCCTAGTTCTTTTTGTATTGCAGAATATACTTCTCGAATAGAACACAATCCAAATTTAAGATAGGCAGACAAACAACTTGATGTATTGTTCAATAGATTTTTTTTATTGTCACTGCTATTTTTTTTATTTTTTATTTTTAATTTTGATACTAATTCTAGATATTTATTTCTTGTACCTAATAGTTGTGGTTCTAAGTTATTATTGTTAGAACTCTGTTCAGATAAAATTTCCCAAAAGAATTTGTCTACGTTATCAATTTGTTTAACTCCATAAAGATCCTTTAATGTTTTGTTATCAAAATTAGCAATATTATCTTTATATTTTTTTATATTGAACAAGTTTTCCTTTCTCTGTGGTTTTTCTACTGCCTTGTTATAATATTGAGAAAATACTTTGAATGGATTATTAGTAGAATTCAATATTTCCTCTGGTTCATTGATAAGAATATCAGGACATTCAATAAATTCAATATTCTGAGATTTACAAAGTCTCTGAATAGACTTATCTCGTGTTATGCCGTAAGGAGTATAATCCCTATTCACAAAAATTGCTTCTATTTCCTTATTTTTGTATATAATATTCTTAATTACCGATTCAGGATTTCCAGCTAATAAATTAAGCTTTTGTGATAATTCTAAATCAACATCATTACCATTATTAGATGTCCTTTTTTTAGTCCCTAATTTTTGGAATTGTTTTTGAAGATCAATTAATGATTCTTTCAAGAATCTTAGCAGATGGATTCTTTTTTGCTTTTGTTTTAAAAGAAGTTCAGCATTTATTGGTAGAGAAAAAGAAGAATACAATGATTTGGCAGCTAAAATGTTACTATCTAAAATAAAAAAACAATAAACTGAATCTGAAGAATATAAAGCATTTATCAATCCAGTATTATCTTCCAACCTTAAGTCTCTTCTAAAAATAAAAATACTTTTATTATATGTACGTCTTTTTCCACCCTCTTCAATCATAACTACAACGATATTTTATATAGTAATAACCATTTAAGATATATTTAGTTCTAGTGCCTAAATTTTTCTTATGGTTTAATTCAATAAATTATTTAAATATAATATTAAACGAAGTCCTCAACAACAAGATATATTATAATTATAAGATAAATATCAAAATAAGAATAGTGCTCAATTCATATAATTTGATAAAAATTGAAATAAAGTATATTTCACGAATTTATTTGAGTGAATCAACATATCTCATGAAAATTCTTCGGATGTATTTGTGAAGAGATCAGTAATTCCTAATAATGTAAATATTATATTTGATTACCATACACGAAATGGCGCATTAGAAAGACTTGTACCTCCTTGGAGTCGTTTAAAGGTAGTGAGTCAAAAAGGTGGAATTGATAACGATGCTATTTCAATTTTTCAGATTAAGTTAGGTCCGATAAATTTCAAATGGGTTTCTAAACATTTTGGTTATATTCACAATAACCAATTTCAGGACAAAATGATAAGAGGACCGTTTCAAAAATGGGTTCATACGCATTCTTTTATACCTCAAGGCGCAAATCAATGCATTATAGAAGATAAAATAAACTATGTTCCTAAATTAGGTAAAATATGTTCTGAAATAATACGAAAAAGAATACAAAATTATTTGAATCAATTTTTTCTTTATCGTTCACGAATTTTAGTTAATGATCTTTATTTTGAAAAAATGGTATTAGAAAAAGAAAAGAAAATTCTCATTACAGGTTCTCATGGATTAATAGGTTCTGCACTTATTCCATTATTAACTAATCTAGGAAAGCATAAGATTACTAGTCTTGTAAGAAATACAAATAATAAAAATAAACATTCTAAGTCAAATACAGGTCACCAAAAAATAATATATTGGGATCCTGAACATAAAAAACTAAATCATCATGACCTTGAAAACTTTGATATAATTATTCATCTTGCAGGAGAAAATATTTTTGGGCGATGGACAGATACAAAAAAACAAAAGATATTGAATAGTCGTATTGAAGGTACTGCACTTTTATCTGAATCTTTAACAAAGCTGTCAAATCCTCCATCATTATTGATATGTGCCTCAGCAATTGGATACTATGGAAATAGACCTAATGAAGTTTTAACAGAGGAAAGCAGTTCAGGAGATGGATTTCTATCCGATGTATGTCAAGAATGGGAAAATGCAACAAAAGATGCATCTAAGATAGGAATAAGAGTAGTCAATACACGTTTTGGTATGGTATTAACTCCAAAAGGAGGTATTTTACACAAATTACTTGAATCTTTTAAATTAGGTTTAGGTATAACAATTGGTGGAAATAAAGATCAGTATATCAACTGGATCTCGATAGAAGACGTTATAAAAAGTATTTGTTATTCTATAATAAATACATCAATCCAAGGAGCTGTTAACGTTGTATCTCCAAATCCAGTTACAAATCTAGAGTTTTCTAATACGCTCAAAAAATTATATAATACAAAGTTGTCAATACCAATCAATCAACATATAACCAAACTAATTTTTGGACAAATGTCTGATGAATTATTATCTACAAATATGTACGTCATTCCTCAAAAGTTAATTTCAACAGGATACAAATTTTTTAATCCAGAATTAGAGGATACACTTAGATTCTTACTTGGAAAAATGTAACTAAAATAATATTGAAAAAATAAAAAATATTATTAATTATCAGAAATTATCATATGTACTACTTTTACCATAATAGAAATTTTTGTTGTTTTTATATCTTGATAATACTGTAATAATCACTAATAAATTTAGAAGAGAAAATAAAATGGATTTAAAAATATTATTAGAAATAAACTCAAATGATTTTTTTCAATAAAGAAATTATTAAGAACAAAACATGATTCTCATTTTCAGTATAAAATGCTGTGTTAACCAATCAATTTTTTAGTTATCTATTAATCTTCTAATTCCAACCTTTTTTAAAATTATCAAATATAAAATCGGCAAATGGAAATATAAAAAAGATATGTTTGTTTGAAATTAAAGTATCTTTTTCAAAAAAGATTGAATACTCGCCCGAAAAGATTACAGTTTTTTTAGCTGACATTTTTATTTTTCCAAAATTCACTAAATTTTTCACATTTTAATAGATGAGATATTGTATTTTTTTCAACTTCACCTAAATACTTGTTTAAATCAAAAACAAATGTAATTTCTTTATCACAATATCTACAAAAAACAAAATAACCAGATTTTTTATTATATTCTTTTTGCTCGAATTTTGCATAAGCATATTCATGTAATGGGATCATCTCTTTAATTTCTCAAATTTTTTAATAAATCTTTCATATCGTGATTGATTAAATCTATTTTGAATAGACATCTTTAACAGAAACATCCAATATGAACAAATTTAATTTTATCATATTACACGCATCTTAAATCTTCTAATGTGTATATTATATTATATTAGAAAATGTTATTGAATAAAGCTAAAGAAAGATATCAAAAGAAATTAGCAAGAAAATGGAAAAATACAAAAATTATTATGAAAAAGAATTGAAAAGAAATAAACTTTCATTAGAAGATAATCTCAAAAACGGAGTAAAAATACTTGAAGAATCATATAAGACAACTAATTCAGAGTATTGGTACAATATAAATAAAGAGAATGAAGCTTTGGAGACGGAAGAAGGAGATATTATTTACAAGATTAATGATAATAATAATAAAGAGAATGATCCAAAATTTATTCCATGGATAACTAATCCTCTTCAACTTATTACACTAGATGCAATTAAACAAAAGATAAAAGAGAATCTACAATTACCCAGAAAATCATCAATTATATATGATAAAGTGAAATGTTCTAAGACTTGTCAACACAACAATCATTACTATTTTTATGCTTATTGGTGGGATCCATCTAAAAAGAATAATAGAAAAAAGTACATTGGTAAGTATCTACCAATTCCATTAGAGCTTATTAAATTTTAATACAAATAATGAATATTTTTCTTAGGTACGTGAACTACTCAATAATATTATAACTTAATATATATTATGATAAACTCAACCTATTTTAGAAGTATTATTAAAAATATTTATCGTTTAATTAAATTTTACTGAAACATCTATTACTTGAGACCATTATAATGCTATTATTGTTATCAAATGATTTTACTAATAGAAATATTAATATAAAAAATAACAAATTTTTTTATAAAATTCAATTGATTTATCAACACTTATTATTTGAAAAAGATGTAGCGGAATTAATCTTAATTTTTAAACGAGAAATCGATATAAGTAATTCACCAAATAGTTTATTTATAAATAGAAAAATCAAATATTTGGAAAATGCTTAGTAATATTGTCTGAACTAAAATATTA
Source organism: Nitrososphaerales archaeon (assembly GCA_032155045.1). GTDB lineage: Archaea > Thermoproteota > Nitrososphaeria > Nitrososphaerales > Nitrososphaeraceae > TH1177. Next base: position 171 of record JALDXL010000158.1, on the reverse strand, counting down.
TTATTATTTTTTATATTTTATAAATAAGGTTTCTTTAGCTGTTGTCTACAACAACAACAATAAAAGAAAGATTCTAAAAATTATATTTTCTATACTTCAATTATAAAAATACGCTTTTAATTAATAACCATATAAAAATGTGATTGTGGTGTATGGTATAACAGTATCCGA
>JALDXL010000157.1:0-5570 GCA_032155045.1 Nitrososphaerales archaeon | reverse complement strand
ATCATAAAGAAAACATGCCTAGCTATAGCTTTTACTGCTTAAATTAACAGAGCCGACAAAATGATAGAAATTCTTCATTTGTATGTATAAACAATAATAACAATACAGGGACTACTGGAGTAAATGAAGATAATTGTGGTGAATGAGACCAGTGTACAGATATAGAAGCTTGTTTTGAAGAAAACCTTGTGCCTTTAGATTTTGAAACACTAACCGATACATTAGAAAATGGACTAGTAGCACAAATACAAGGTGTAAAAGTAGAATTAAACAGTTTTGCAGATATATGTGAAGAACTTGAAGGTCTAACATCTTTAGAATTACAAGATGCTGTTCTTAGTATTTTATAAACGGCAGGCATCGATACTCTAAGTGTTGACTTAATTCACTGTATTGCAGAAGCTCTAAACATACCAGTAATAGAGAGTTAAGTATAAAAATTCTAAGGTTAAAAATTCCCAATAACCTTTATTTTTTTAATATGTCACTAATTTTATATTTTATAATAATCAAATTGATATAGCAATACTCTAAGCAGATTTATTTAGTTTAACATAATTATTTTATATAAATTCAACAACAATTTATAATATAAGTTTCTAATAATAAAATCTAAATACGACATAGTATTATAACTTAATTTGAAGTAACATTACATTTCAAAAATTTTTGAATTAATATCTGTTGTTGTGGTGGTTTAAAATGAAGTATTGGTTAGTCTATTCCAGTAGCCATATAGATTTATTTGTACCAGTATCGCTTCTAAATACCCCGATGGTATTATTAAGGGTCGAAAACTTTTCATCCATTGTAGAATTAAAATATATTATGCCCCTGTAACCGTGATGTCCTGAATCAAACAAATTTCCATCAATAGACCTCCATCCAATCATTTGACCATCTTCAGAAACTATCGTTCCATATCCTTGTCCAAAAATAGTATTATTGTCCATTATTGTATTTAAAAATGTAAGATTGTTTAGTACTTTACCGATAGACTTTACTGTTGCTTGTTCAATACATTTTTCTTCTATAACAACATACGGATGAGACTCAACTTGTTTAGAACTCGAACATTCACCACTGGCTGCAATGTAGACAGGTTCAATATTTTCTATCTTGGTTATTGTAGTATTTTTAATGGAATTCTCTTCTGTCGATTGGGCATAGATTGTAAAAGAATGTCCAATAACTATAGTTATTGAAAAACAAATAATAGCAATGTAAATATACTTATTTTGTTTCAACACATATTTTCTTTATTTGATTGGCTGTCAATATTTATAAATATTTTTTTATTTGTATTGGCAAAAGAATTGTATTAAACTTCTAGATGATTCCACCTAAACCGAAGCTCTAGCATTAATGTCTTAGTTTTTCATATTGTTCTTGTGATGAATGAATATAATCGAGATATCTTAATAAAATATTTCGCAATATCTTATGCAACTGGGAAAAACCCGTTACAGAATTGATGTGAAGCATAGTTTAGTTCTTTTCGAATGCTACTATTCTACTATCTCTTTTCTTCAAGTTATTTGAAAATAGAATTTTCTCATTCAATCAGTATAGTGGTATTATATTATCCAACTTTATGGATACTATATATTAGTCTGTAACTGTTATTCCTAACATTTCCATTTCGAAGCTTAATTTTTATGTTAGTAATTAAATACAATACTTACTAGATATAGGAGATTCGACTATGCTTCGATATATTGTACTGATAATTGTTATAGTATTCGTTGGTATTGTAACCCTAATTTTACATTTTCATCTAAAAAATAATAAATATGAATCTGAAATAGAATCTGAAAAAGTTCAAGAAATTTGGGAATTACAAAAGAAAAATTTAGAAATAGATTTGAGAGAAGCAAATGATTTAGGAGCATTCAAATCATATGAATATTAGTCATTATCACGCCACTAGAATTTAGTGAAGCATTAGCTAATTAACAATGATGTTTTAAACATATAATCGATATGTAGAAAAAGAACAATCTTGTCTTCTTTTGATATGCCTAATAATGCAACAGTTGTTGATTTCGGATTACATACAAACGAAATTTCCTTACAATCATACTAAATTAAAAAAAAGGTTTGGAAAAAACTAAAAAACATTCTTGAACATAATATACGAAAATCAACAGAATCAATCGTTTGTAGTACTGATAATATAAAATATGTACTAGGTTTTTTTATAAATCATAATTTTTTTTTGTGATTAGATATCAGATCCTATTCAAAAGTTATATAAATAATCTCTATCATGTTATTTACATGAAATGTCATAATAGAATGTTCTATTTAATAATTCTACTTTCTCTCTTTTCTTTTCTGTCATTGTTTGATAACGTAAGTTTCTAGTAATAAGAGCTAAATACAGTGTAGAATATTTACATAAGTAGACCATTATTTTAAAACCGTTATCGGGCAGGTTATGTATTTGGATTCACATACATATTTTATAAATACAATATCCATAGGAAAGAAAAGTAAATATTTCAAATATGTGCAAAATCTGCGCAATCAATGAGATATTATTGCTCAAATCATATATATTTATCTCTAATCACACTATGATTTTTATTAATTTTTAGAAAATAATTTATAGTAAATATATACAATTATGTTATTGCTTTAAAGAATAGAAAACGAATATTGGTAATTGATGATGAAATAGATATTTGCATATTGCTAAAGGTAGTTTTAGAGCAAAATAGATTCAAAGTAAATTATTATAACAACCCTATTATAGCACTTGATGAATTCAAGCCTAATTTCTATGATTTAATAATACTGGATATTCAAATGCCAGATATTAATGGATTTCAACTATATAGAGAAATAGAAAAAAGAGATGAAAAGGTAAAAATATGTTTTTTGACAGCAAGTGAGACAATAATTGATACTTCCAATGAGTTTTCCAAGGTTTATATTTTTAAAAAACCAATAGAAAATAATGATTTAGTTAGAATGGTCAATAATTTATTGAATAATTAAGAAATAAATAGTATATTTTCCTTGATACATCTTTAAGAAATAGAATTATTCTCTACATAAAATATATTAGGTAAATACAAATTATTCGTTAAAGATTTTTCAATAATTATCATCTTACTAATTATTTTTTTTCATATATTTTATTTTCTAAAATAATTCAATTATACAATTCACAAATTTTCTTACCATAATTACATCTAAATAATATTTTTTATTATTATAGATCTAGTTATTTATTTAATGGTTACAAGTGGATTTATTATAGAAATTAACTTTGTAAAATAAAAAGGCTTTAAAAGTATATCCCTTTTATCTATTTCGCACGAATCTACAATATTTTTTATTTCGCTAACAGAATGAGTTGTAGTAAGCACAATTCTTTGATTAGGTATATCTTTACGTATCTGTTTTATAACATCAATACACTTTATATCGGGAAGATGCGAATCTAATATGACTATATCGAAACCACTTCCTTTTTCTTTTGAATCTGATAGATATTCAATACATTTGCTACCATTTTCAACAACTACGACTTCGAATCCTGTATCTATTAATAATTCTTTTAAGTATTTTTGGTAAACAGAACGTAAATCCGATTCTGGTTCTGCAATAAGTATTTTTATTTGTCTATTTTGGTTAATTAAACTATAAAAGTATTGCAAAGAATGTTCATCTTCTATATCGATTATAGCGTCATGGAAATCATTAATTTTATTTTTTATTACTTCATGTTGTGATTTTTCGTTATAGACATAGTTAGGATGAGGACATACAACAGTAATATTTTTATTTGTTCTTGCCCAGTCTAGGTTAGCATCTTGCCACCATCTTTCCAAAGCTATACATTCATTAAAATTCCTATTCTCTGATAAATGGCAAGCTGCATCTGCAAAGACTAATATTTTACCTTTTTTTCCTTCATTAATACGCTTGGACATTGTATCTTCTAATTTTGCTTTCAAATTTTCAAATGGTATTAGATCTCCTTTTAGTGCCGATTCATAATAAGATTTAAAATTGATAAATTGTAGATTTTTATTCTGGATATTCTCTTCATAATTAATTATTTTAGAGCGTAAATTTTCTATTACCAGAATATCCTTAGAATTATCCAAGTCTACAGATGCATACACACATAAACATCCATTCTTAAGGCCTTCATTAATGTAATCTATGATAATATCATTCCGTTTCTTCTTATCTTTATATGATAACATTATATGTTCATTGAGTATAGGATTAGTACAAATATTATCATTAATATCGCTCATTATAGTCTTATTTGTAATTTATTATATTTAATAAGTACGACTACATTGTATTTAGAATATCATTAAAAGTTTAGAATAAGGTTATATGATTAGAAAAATTCTATGCAATTATAAATATTTAATTTTCTCAATCAATACAATATCCCCTAGAATTCATCAAATTGTAAAGACAAATACTTGTTATACCAAAATATATTCAAAGGAAATAACTTTATTAATAAATAATTATAGCCAAATTCAAACATCGGTCATGTAATCTAATTGACAATACATGTAATGATCGTGTTACTATAATATGGACAATTAGATTAAAAGAGCCTTCAGATTGTAAATTTAAAAATAAAAATAATTGTTATAAGATTTCTAATTAAAAATATAGCAATGTATAAATTAATTTAAAGTTTAATGACTCTATCTGGTAATAAACCAAAAATTTAAAATTACCAAGATAAAATGTTATTATAATTCAAAAAGAAAATGTATGTTATAGATATGGTCACATTAATTCCAGTAGATAAAATAAATGGAAGTCTTATTATACCAAGAACTAATCGTACCATTTCTCAAGTAAAACTAAGGATAAAACCAATAATAGTAGTTCCAATACCTAAAAGAGACATCCCTGCCAAAATTCCAAAATAATTATTTTGTAATAATAGAATTATCCCTATTCCTATTGCTTGCATAATCATCTAGGCTATCATTTTTTTTCTTCCTAAAATATCGCTTAAAGGACCTGTCCCAAGTTGTATAAAACCCCAAACTGCTGGATGTGTTGTAATTTTAAAAGTGCTGTATACGCCAAATTAATTCCAAGGGATACAAAATAAAGTGTAGATAATCCCCATGATATATCAAAGACAAGATTGCTTACAATTCCAAGATAAAATGGGAAGGTTTTAGTCCATAAATTGCAGCAATATATCTAGAGAAAACAAACTAAAGCAACTGAGACATATCCAGCAAATTATTAAGTCCTACTGCTAATCAACTTTGTTTTGTTCCAACTAAATCAATTTTCATATTAACAGTCATTGACCAAGTCCATCCTTGATTTATACCAAGTAATACATTAGCAATTAAAACACAATCCCAGGTTGAAGCAAATAATAATTAGTGATTATTTCTTCTTAAGTTACTTTCGACTTTTTATCCATCCCTGAAATCCGCCTTTTAAGTTAAAGACACTAAAACCTACTTTGCTCAATTCTTCTGCTGCAATATTTCCTCTATAACCTGAGTTACAATATGTAACTATTTTTTTATCTTTATATTTATTTAATTTCCCTTGTC
>JALDXL010000156.1:0-5571 GCA_032155045.1 Nitrososphaerales archaeon | reverse complement strand
CAATTTCTCTTTATATTTTGTCTAAAGATTTCCACACACCAGGCTGAATTTTTTCATCAGTATACTTCCATATTCTAGGAGCTATCTCTAATTCCGAAAATTTCTTTCTAAGTGATGGATTCATATTCATATATATTCCATGACTAGTAACAATTTGGTTAGCCTTTGCTAATTTTGTCAATTTTGCAGACATGCTTATGCCATATCCCAAAATATCTATATATGATTTTTCACCTAATATGTATTGAACAATTGAATGATCACTTGCATCTATCCCTATCTTTACTGAAATCTCATCATAATTATTTTTTCTTAAAACGGGGTTTATTCCCTGTTCAATAATAGTAATCATATGAAATGCACAATTAATTGCGGAACTACAAGAGATAGAATCATTTACTTCAATAGGAAAATAGGCGATGACAGCATCACCAACATATTTTAGTATCTGTCCGTCAAAATTGATAGCTGCAACTGACATTTCTTGTGTAAACATCTGTATAATCGTCGCCAATTTGTCAACTGAATAATCTCTCGTCATCAATGTAGAATCGACCAAATCCACATACAGTACAACAAGTTTCAGTTTAGAACCTGCATGTAATTGCAAAAACTGATCGGACATTTCAATTCTTGGAGAAAGTTTTGAACCTTTTTCAAAAGCTTCCAAAACTCTTTTTTCAGTCTTTGCGATATATGTTTGAATATCTGTTATTTTAGAAAAAGTATTATTATTCTTACTTGAAACTAGTTTGTCTTTATCTGATTTATATTTATCTTGGTTAGAAGAAATGTGATTTTTTAAAAGATACTTGTTTTCATTTGCAATTGTTGATGAAGAAGATAAATCTACAAAATCCAATTTCTTTTCACTGGACAAAGATTTATCAGAATTCAAGACAGGAAAAGTCAAATTTCTATGATTATAAGAAATCTATACTTACATAAAAAGTCAACTTATTTTAAAAAATGAATATATCATAAGAAAAAAACAATATCGTAGATATACATAATGAAGCTAAAAAAATTTAAAGATGAGGAACTAACATAATGTTTTACTAATAATTTTGTATTTTCTAGAAACAATTAAAGAGTTGAACATTCTAGAATACCTAGGGAAATTAGTGTATTATAATGGATTATGCTCATCCTAATGTCTTAGTAAGTACACAATGGATAAATGATCATTTAAATGATCCAACAATCAGAATTGTCGAGGTTGATTATATTCCTGAGACAAGCTATTTTTTAGGACATATTCCAGGAGCTGTATTGTTTGATTGGAAGCGAGACATAATTGATTCAAGAAAGAGAGATGTAATCCCAAAAGATGATTTGGAAGAATCGTTACAACGAATTGGAGTGAATAACGATTCTACAATAATAGTATATGGTGATTTTAAGAATTGGTTTGCAACATTTGCTTTCTGGATTTTCAAATACTATGGAGTTAAAGATGTTAGGTTAATGAACGGTTCGAGAAAGAAATGGCTAGAAGAAGATCGTCCAATTAATGTAGATATTCCAAGTTATCCAAGAGGAAAATTCCAAGCCTCTGATCCAGATAAAAGTATAAGAGTTTTTATGAGTTATGTTAGAGATGTAATAGGTAGGAAAGACAAGATACTAGTTGATGTGAGAACTAACGAGGAATATAAAGGAAAAACACTTGCTCCAACAGAATATTCCGCAGAATACGGTCAAATAGGAGGACATATTCCAGGAGCTGTAAATGTGCCATGGGGCAAGATGGTTAATGAAGATGGAACTCTCAAATCAGCAAATGAATTGAAGAATCTGTATGAATTAGTAAATGTTACCTCTGATAAGGAAATAATAACTTATTGCGGTATTGGTGAAAGGGCATCATATACATGGTTTGTTCTAAAATATCTTCTTGGTTATCCTAATGTAAAAACTTATGATGGTTCATGGTTAGAATGGGGTAATTCTATTGGAAATCCTATTGAAAAATGAATGATGAAATAGTAAAATAATACTATTATTTATTATTTTTGTGAAAAAAGAAATTAGAAATTAATTTATCGTATCATGAAATACTTGTTTGGTTTTCTTAATTTTATATTCGTTATTTTTAACTATTTATCCATCTATCTATCGAGACGGTAAAGAATTTACATTATCGAAACTTTTAACTAGCCGCTTTTCACATTCCTGACCCTCTTAATGGTGGTTCTCCTAGAAATACTGATATTGATTTGATCAGCTACTCTGATGAACCTGTTACTTTCAATCCAGGAGACGTAGTTGATATGAATGTTCAACGTGTTGGTTCAATAGGAAGTTTTTATGAAGGAGATCAACAATTACCAGCAGATTTAGCAGGTGGAAATAATTCTATATTTGACCTAAATGAAGACGATCCTAATAATGATGGCTTGGGTCAGCAAGGCTAAATAAGTAAAACCATCATCATTTTTTATTTTAAATATTTTAGAATTTTAATAGTAATCTTCTATTCTCAATCTCTAGTTTTTTATATTACTAATAATAAAGTACATTCATCGAATGTACCATAATATTATTAACATACCATTTAATACAATAAATTAGACAAAAGGAAAAGAAATTCAATTCCACAAGCCGATTGTCTAATAGTAGTTTCGTTTCGTTGGTGACCTTAAATGGTCCCAATATATTTATTATTATATCTGTATAGTTTATAATAGTAAAATATTATATAAAAGTAGTACAAAGAACGAAATGAAGTATCTCTACAAATATTTACTAGATCTTAATTTTATTATCATATTAAATATAAATATTAGAAACGTTTAGAGGCAGTTTGTAAATTAATATATAAATTGACCAGTAAAATTAGAAACAATATGATTTATGACAATAATCTAATTATCTCTTATAATACTATGTTAACTTCGTTTACTATTTTTTATATAAGTTCAAACTGAAATTTATTTAATTATTCTTATGATATGACATGACATTTTATAAATATTATTTAATTAACTTTATCTTATAATCATATCCACAATTTTGGAATATGTTACACTATTTTCATATCTTGCGCTAATTGTTAAGGTATAATTTCCGGGAACTACTTTTTCAGTTGGTTTGATTTCTAGTGTTACATTATATGGCATATCAGATTTAATTTCTGATAGGAGAAGTTCATCTTTACTAAAATTACCGGTTATATTCCAGAGTATTCCTGCTTTTGAGATAGAAGATGAAATGAGCATCTTAACTTTACCATGTATCAATTCTTTGTTGTTGGTCTGATTACTGTTGTTGTTTTGTAAATATACGTCAAGTGTATCACCCTTACTTTCTTTGCTATTTAATTCAATTATATTTTTAGAAACATTCATGAAAATAGGAATTTTATTAAGATTACTTGCGTTAAGAACACCAATTTTATTTTCAGTCCATTCTGTGAAATAAATAGATCCTCTAGTATCGATTGCAAATTTGAGAGGATTTGAAGTATTCCCCCATATTTTACTCCTTGTTGGAATGTGATATTCAACTAGAGTATTATTTTCAGGATCGAAAAACCCTATTGCGTTTCCTTCATGTATATTAAACCATATTTTTCCTTCTCTATATTCATTATAATAAGGTAAAGAACTAGTATTGTTTCTCGTAGAAGGTAATGATGTAGAATATTTTTTAATTTGACCGTTCTTAGGATTAAATTCAAAGAAAAGACTCGTAGCATGATCATTTATCCAAAGTTTTCCAAAGTCATCTTCAATTATACTTATTGGAATTCCAGCTCCTTCTGGTAAATGAAACACATTGAATTTTTTGCTAGTTATATTATAATTTATTATAGAGCCATTATGGGGATATTCAATACCACTAAACCAAATAACATCTTGTTTAGTATTATTATTTTTATTTTTATTATAATCATTATCGCTTATTTCTATTGGTCCCATTGAAGTTATTTTATGATTTAACAAATCTTTAAAATCATATTCTCTTATACCTTTGCTAGTATTATTTTCAGCAAAATTAGGATATAAAGAACCAAGTTTTTTACCAAAAATTTCAGAAAACCAAATATTGCCTTCAGAATCAAATTCTAAAGAAGAAGGATATGCTCCTCTTGTAGGTATTTTATACATTTCAAATTTTTTTTCATCAATAAAATATCTCCATATTGCATTATTTTGCTGGTCTGTAAACCATAAATCTCCATTTTTATCAAAGTCCATTCCCCATATCATTGAACCAAATATTCCTTTACTCTTCCAACTAGGAATTTTTATGAACTCCGAAAAATAATTAGTAACAGGATCAAAGACTATGATGTAGCCTTGCCAGGTAGCTGCAATCCATGCCTTATCATTATTATCAATTGCTATACCAACTGGTTGAGAACAAGGAAAAGGAATAGAATATTCTACTATATATTCAGATATTTTTTCAAAAGAAGAGCCACAAAGATGTGGAACATATTTTGCTGGAATCTGTTTGCCCTCTGTAGAATAATCAGTGTTAGTATTATTGTATTCCGACCTTTGCTGAGAATATATTAAATCATCATCTGCAATTTCATTAAAATTGTTATTCCCAATACTTGTTTTGTTGTTGTTAAAGTTTGGAGATACAAAAATATTCGATAAAATAATAACACTAATGAATAAAATAGATATTATGATACTAATAATTAATAAATAATTTCTTTTCTTTTTGTTTATTTTATTGTCATTATTCATTAGTTAGAATTAATTTAAAATCTAAACTGCCATATATTAATCAAATTAACTGGCTAATTGATGCTATGAAATAAATTATTACGGAATATGTGAAAATATAAGATAAAATCAGGCGCTGTTAACTTAAGATGAATTCACTTCTATTCGTATAAAAGATATTTTTATACAAATGAATTAACATTATTTGTCAATTATCTACATGTTGTAGATCACAATTTTTTTTATTATTACATGGTGAGAGTAATCATTATTAGATTTAGTTTCTGAAATATTGTAGTATCATTTCTAACAAACTTTTCTCAAGAAGAATCAATCTATGGTTTAGATATATGTTTTAGAATAGAAGGTACCGCTATCTATATAACCTGTATGTCTATCATATTTGGATACACGAGATCTAACTAAATTCTTTTAAACCAACATATTTCCTTCATCTGAAATATGCATTAATATAGCTCTATGAACTGGTTTAGTTGCATTCCATAACCACATGTATTGACTACCAGTCTGAATTAAAGTTTCGTCTATTATAAAAGCAGATGTTCCTTTATATTTGTAAATTGATTATTGTGAAACCTTTGAATATAATTCCAGACAGATGCGTAAATCTAACTCTTATCTCGAAAGACTACTAATAATGTGGAATTATTTTTTAAGGTGAGATCAAGAGAGAACAATAAGACCACATTCCTACAATCATGGATGTTCTATTTCTTTCAAATAATCTAATAACTAAAATATTAAAAATAGAGCATTCATACCTAACCTATTTTCTTTTACATAACATAGCCATATATTATAATCTAATACTTATAGGATAGATTACCATGAACGATACCTAAAACTTTGCATTTAAATTCTCCAA
>JALDXL010000155.1:0-5599 GCA_032155045.1 Nitrososphaerales archaeon | reverse complement strand
TCAATTATACATTTAATTGGGAAATGATCGCTAAAACCTGTATTTGGATCTTGAACAAAATTAGTGAAATATCCCTTATCTTTTTGTATTTTACCTAATCTTTCTTTCAAACCTTTAAGCTTATCTTTTATTAATCGTGTAATATTTTTATTTAGATTTAATTTTAACGCTTCTTCTAATATTATTTCTAATTCTTTTATTTCCTTTACATCCTTATTTAAATCGAATAATTTAGTTTTAGAAAATTTAAATCCCATTGGACGATCTTTTTCATATGGATGTAGTTTTTTCTTATTATCCTTATTGACATTATCATTAAAATTTTCTTCTAATAAATTACTACCTAAAGAAAGGCCGTCTTTATGTATTTTTACTGAATCTAAATCTAGTTTAAGACTACTCAAGTTTTTTAATAATCCCCTCGATACGATAAATTGATCAAATAAAAATAATGAACTTGTTCCGTAAAAATAATGTGTCCCATCAGGAATAAGTTTCCACATACAATTATATAAATATGGCTTTTCTTCCAAATATATTTCTCTATCTGATTTTGTATTTTCCCAATTTTTTCGTTTTAATTGAAATATAGTTCTCCAATCCCTTAACAAACCTGTATTGGATGTAGCATTAAGAAACCTTACTAAACTTTTATTATAAGGTTCATCATTAAAATCACCCATTAATAAAATATTTTCATTCCAAAAACGATCTAATCTTCTTAACAAATTTTCATTGTATTTTTTTATTTCTTCGTTGTCTAATTTATCAGAAATAGCATCTTGATCATTAGGCTTAAAATCTTTTTCATATTCTGGACAATCTATTAGGCATTTAGGAAGCCTATGAGATTCTTCTTTAGGAATTTTGAGAATATTATCTATCAATTTACCACAATTTTCTGCTACTAAAGATCTTGCAAATTCTGTTTCATCTGATTCAGGTAAACCATCTTTTCCCCTCCTAGATGGCCAATGATTTACAAAAACATGAAGATTTGAATTATTCTGTAAAACCTTTAATTTTACATAGAAAATATCCCTGGTAGGATAACGTAAATCCATATTATATGGTATGGATTCTATGAATTCAAAAATTGAATTTGAATAGATTAGACAAGTATCTATTCCACGAATATCCGGACTATCTTTGTATTTTGCGACGGAATAATCATTTCTATTAAGATTTCTATTTAATTTTGTCGCTATTTCTTGAGCAAGATATTCATTTTCAAGTTCGCACATTCCAATCAGATCAGGTCCAGAAGAAAAGGTAGATGAGATTCCTTTAACTAGATTATCTATTTTTATATCTCTTACAGTTTCATCCCATCCATTAGCAGGAGTGTAATCAAAATCCATTGCAAGATCACTTAATGTTGTATCAAATAGATTTTGTAAATTCCAGAAACATATCTTGATTAGGTTCATTTAATAGGATTTTTTTTTCTTTTTTTAAAAAGTTTTTGATATATTGGTAACCATTGTATCTATAGACCTATATTTTATTGAATGTTAAATTAATTCTTGGATTGTGATTCGAACCCTGCAACTATGTTGACGGGTTATATTATCATATTATTCCTTATTTTAAAACTTGATTTCTCATTTTAGGTCAATTTTCATTAAAGAAATTGATAGTTCTTATCACTTTTGTGTAATAAGAAATTATAATGTTAACATAACTTTTCTTTGTCTTAAATTGAATGAGCCTCTCGATTTTCCTTATTTATTATAGTTATCGTGATTGCGATTCAATCATAGCAAACAAAAGTCCTTTCATATTCTTTCTTTGACCTTATAGAATAAGAAACTCCAAAATAACACATCCCATATTTTCTTTAATACAGAATCTCTATTCAACAAAATAAAATTAAAAAAAACGAACTAGATTATGATGATGAAGTAACAAGTAGAATTATAAATGAACTCGGAAAAAAAATTGCTAGGAACAATATTACACAATCTGAAAAAGAGACGGAATAGCATTTTATAGATTTGAAGAAATCACTATTGAAGATATAATGTGCGAAATAAGTGAATTTGTTCATAGAATGTAAATTATCGAATTTACATAATTTGTAATATATGGGGTTTTACTTATTGAAAATAACTAATAGTTATAAATTCGAAAGCACTCTTACTTCATTAAGAAAAGTCAAAATAGTAAATAAACCTAAAGGTTACAGGTTTCAAATAGGCAATTACATAATTTACAACCATGAAGATTTCTATTATAATCTTAGTTACGCTCAAATAAAAAATTTGTATTGTAATATCAATTTGATTGTTGGATATGTTGCTAATGATGAGATCAATTATAATAATGGTAGCATGAATAAAACTTCAATGATAGATTTGTCTAAAAGAGGTTTTAGAAAGCTAAATAACAAGATCTGACTACATTACATAGTCAGATAGTTCAATAAAACGAACCTATTCATACCTTAAAGTCTTGTTTAAAGAAAATAAGAGAACAATATATTATTGAATTAAACAATCTAAATTTCGACCCACAATTTTATAGATGATGATGAAGAAAATAATTTAACATATGAAGTTTGAATTAACTAACTCTCAAATTACTTTAATTAAACAAATAGTAGAAAGAGATTTGTATAATCAAACGAATCAATTAAAAGAATATAAAATTTGTTTAGAGGAAGGAGTTACATGTAAAGATGAATATAACCAGAAGATGAGTAAAGAAGATTTACAGAAGAAAATAGAGTCTTTACAAATTTTGATTAACCATTTGGAAACATTGAGTAAATTGTTTAGTATTAAAAAGGTTAGTACATAACAATAATCAAGCACTTTTAGCATTAGAACAAACCGTCTATTGAGAATTTGATGGTAAGATTCTTAAAGGTTCTTTATCAAATCATGAGCGATGGGTTAATTCAATTGTTGCTTTAAACAAGAAATCTAGACAGAGGTAGTTTAAATTCTATAGATTGAATCCATATTTATTAGTAATGTGTGTTAGGAATTACCCTTCAATATCAGATAAGTGCTCCAACTAACTAAGATTCTAATAAAAATAACAAAAGAGGGATGGAATAAATGAAAGAGACTTCAATTCAACTTCCTTCTTTCCCTTCTGTCATTGAAATCTGTTAAATTGCCGCAGTTTTAGTGTCTATTTTGCATATAGATACGAGATTACTTCTTTGAATAGATAGGCTGTAATATACAAGAACGAGATATAAAAGATTTTAATAAAAGCTAAAGTACACAATAATGAGGAACAATATGAGACTACAGCCTGATATACAATAAATATAGGTTAGTAACCAATTAAGGGAAATAACATATCTAATAATTTTAGATAATTTATAATCAAGCGAATCCATAGCCCGTATGGGTGATCCCTAAGGTATGGATATGCTAAATTGATTGTGGATTTGCCTATGTAACAGATGTACAGAGTTTCATTAGTAATCTTATATAATAGTAAGAGATAATTTATCATTGACATAGTCCTCTGTTATGGAAAACAAACCAACTAAGGAGTAATAGGTGCGAACAGAAGGCTACGGATGTGGAATTAGATTTTGTTAATAATATATACACTATCAAGATATTTAAAATTATTTACTATTTATATAAAAGAATATGTTAAAAAAATGTTTTTAATGTATTTTATTATCCTATTAAACCATGTGCACTACAGTTCCATCTTTTTATTTCCATACCAAAATCGCATTTTATCACCGCTTCTTTAGTCTTGAGTTTGTTAGTTGAATCTATCGACTTCTGAATCTCGCTTTTGATTTTTGCATTGATGGTTGCTTTATCTGCAAAGGGATTTGATGGATCTGATGATTTACCTTTATTTGCAATAACATATCCAATAGATGGTGATTTATCAAGTCCTTTATGATTGTCGATGCTATCAAATCATATGAGTTCTTAATAGATGAAATAATTCCTAAAATATTGTATGCTGTACCAAAAGATGCAATATGAGAGGAACCAGAAGATAATAAATAAGAGTTTGAACTATGTTTTGTAATATGCAATGAGGAAGACGATTTTTGTGAAAATGATTCTATTGGTTCTAGAAATAAAATACTGCTTATAGTCTATATACTTAATCCTAATACCAATACGGTAATTAGAATTGAGGTATTGTTAAATGCCATTACAATTGCTGAATAATAATGTTATTTAATATTATACTATTTTATTCATATTATTCTATTTTTTTTTATTATCTACAATAATGGTAGAATAAATTCATATTTGCAATCTATAATCTTCCAATTCAACTTGATTCTTTTGTCTTAACATGAAGATCTAAATTACTAAGCTCCATCGCTTTTTTCTATCTGAAAATTACAATATTGAAGGTACAATCATAGATAGATTCAATTAACCAATTCAAATATTTCTATTTAAATTCTGATCAAATAGATGAAATATGCCATTATATACATCAGAAGAGTTCCTATTGGAACATGCTTTTTAATTCAAATCAATAGGTAAACTTACGATTTTTACACCCTAAATTGAACATGATGACCTTTAATGTGATTAAGAATTTAAGATGATCGAGATTAGCGTTGAGGTTGAAGTAGTGGAATGCTTGGTGGAGCATTGGTTGAAAGATGTGGTAGATGGAATATTGAAAACACTTCGACCTATATTAAATTCTTGAATCAAGAGCCAAGTCCGACTACAAAAAAATTACAAAGGATATTACACACATTTGATTACAATGATTTGGATAAATTTAAACCTGATAGACAAGAATTGAAAAAGAATAAATGTGAAGAAACAATATTAGAATTAATACAATCTAGAGAAATAAAAAAATGAGTCAATTATTATCTCTAAATCTTCGATTTTAAATTATTTATTTTTCACTTTTAATTAAGAATAAATATCTAAATTATTAGTTAGTTTGTATATGAGCAGTTCGGAACCCCTTAGAAAGGAATTAAGTAATATACTTAATATTATAGCTGATTTATCTGAAAATACTTCAACAAATGTATTTGATCATGCGATAATTTCAAGATCTAATCTTCCACCTTCCGAGGTAAATAAATATCTCGATGAATTACGTTCAAAAGGTTTGATAATGGAGGTTTTTCCTAAACCTGATGGCATAAGTTTTACATTATATAGAATAACTAGAGAAGGTTTGAACAAAATTGAAAATTAAGATAGAAGGATCTCATGTTTTATCTAATAACTAACGATATTATTTCATTGATTGTCTATTATGAAGTTCCAGAAGGTAAAAGGAAAGAAATAAAACAGAAATGCAAAAATAATATTATTGTATAATATATAATATATAATCTCTTTCCTTCTAACAAAGTATCTTTTCTATTACTATAATACTTATTGTTTTTGAAATATGTCAAATTTTGAAAATTATCTATTATCTTGTAGAGCTAAATGCAAATGCAAAAATACAAAAGACAGGATTTCACACACATTCTACATTTCTTGAACGTTATCAAAAATCATAGAAATGCTTGATTGGACTTTAGAAAGATATAGAATTGTTATTAACCAAGAACAAGATAAACAATATATTTTTAGCCATTCCTGTTTGGTATTAAGTCCTTATCTTAAAGATACTT
>JALDXL010000154.1:0-5606 GCA_032155045.1 Nitrososphaerales archaeon | reverse complement strand
AAGGTAAAAACTGAAGAAGTAAAACAGAAATTCAATAGCGTTACTAAATAACCAATGATTTTACATAGATAAAATAGTTATTGAGGATATATAATTTTTTTTATGTTATGTATGTCAAATAACAATATATGTATATTAATAGAATGAAATGCTCAAATTTGTGGAAAAGGAGAAATTGTTACTCCTGAACCTAACCAGTCTATTGATGATTATTTGA
Source organism: Nitrososphaerales archaeon (assembly GCA_032155045.1). GTDB lineage: Archaea > Thermoproteota > Nitrososphaeria > Nitrososphaerales > Nitrososphaeraceae > TH1177. The sequence continues at coordinate 5,389 of JALDXL010000154.1, read as the reverse complement.
ATACAAAAAAATGTAGTGGTTGTGGTAAAACTGGAAAATGGAAATGATCTGGTGTAGTTTTTTATACTCTTATACTCTCCCTCTCTTACACGTATTCTACTAGTTATATTCAGTACTTTTTTGCATAACTGATAATGGGACGAACAATACCTTCATTTAGAATTGCTGCAATATTGGAAGAAAAAACATGGAAAGAGTATAGAAAATTTTTGAATAATAACGATCGAAAAATATTTGACGATCTGTTCACAGTCGCAACTTTGTATAATTCTGCTAGTTCGTATGCTGCTATTCCAATAAGAATACATCCAATTATGATGTCAATTTTCTTTCACCATTACAAGACTTTAAAAGAAAAAAATAAAACAATGTCTAGATTTGATGATCTCCGAATAAATATTTATAATTCAACCGTTTTACAGAAGGAACTCAATCGATGGAAAACCTACTCTGATATCTTACGTAAACCGAACAGGATTTTGTTTAAAGAAATGTTACAATCAATGTACAAATATTCAAATGCAATAGTAGCAAAAGGAGAGAGTTATGCTACACAATCAGTATTAATGTCGTTAATGTTAGAACACCATAAAAATTTTTACAATAACTAATAATTTATCTCATTTTATAAATGATATAGATTAATTTCGAAATTCGGTTCATCTTTTGAAATCAATGTAATTCTTTTGCTGAAGTTTTTCTACTTGGTTTAAAATATGCATTTTTACTATCCCAAGTTTTCTGATAAAGTTTATCAAAATTTTCTTTGAATAACTATCAAGATTAAAAAGTCTTAATTTTATATTATATTCTTTATTCTTCCGTCTCTTATAAATTAGTTCTATTTGTAAATATTTATTCTCATTATTATCTAAATTACTAGATTTTGCTAAATATTTAAATTCTCAATGATATTAGCTGTATTTACATTGTAAATAGGAATTTAATATGTCCAAGAATATTTTGCTTTATTCTAAAAAATTAATTAAAGATGAACGATGCTATTGTAATATATTTGGTTTGTATTTACCAAGCAATAAAGAGTTTGTTACTACAGTTACAGAGCTCATAGCCATAGCCAATCCTGCAAGTATTGGGAGCCATCCAAATACACCTAGTCCGAAAATAGGTACTAATGCGCCAGCTGCTATAGGTATCAAACCAGTGTTATATGCAAATGCCCAAAACAAATTTTGTTTTATCTTTGATACTGTTTTTTTACCTAAATCTAATGCAGTTACAACATCTCTTAAATCATCTTTTATTAGTATGATTCCGCCTGTTTCTTTTGCAACATCAGTTCCAGAACCTATCGCAATTCCTAAATCGGACCTTGCCAATGCTGGGGCATCATTAATACCATCACCAATCATAGCAACGACTCTGCCTTCTTTTGTTTTCAGTTTTGCTATTACTTCTTCCTTTTGTTGTGGAAGAACCTCTGCTATTACTCTGTCAATACCAATTTGGGATGCTACTGCATTTGCAGTTCTTTCATTATCTCCAGTAAGCATTATTACTTCAATTCCTTTGGATTTCAAAGCTTTAATCGTATCTTTGGCATTTTCTTTTATAGTATCGGATATAGCTATTATACCTGAAAGAGTATTGTCTATTGCAACTAAAACTGCAGTCTTACCTTCTTTTTCAAATACAGAAAGTTTCGTATTTACATTTTCAGTAACTGCAATCTGATTATCTTCCATCATCTTTCTATTGCCAATCAGAATTGTATGATTTGAATATGTAGCCTTAATACCATGCCCTGAAATAGCTTCGAATGAATCAGGGTTAGTAATTGTTGGAATACCATTTTCTTTAGCTTTTGTGGTTACTGCTTTTGCTAAAGGATGTTCTGAACCAGATTCAGCTATTGCTGCAAGTCTTAGTAATTCTTGTTCTCCAATTTCATCGGTTAAAGATATCAAATTAGTTACAGATGGTTTTCCAACAGTTAATGTACCAGTTTTATCAAAAACAATAGTATTAACTTTATTTGCTATTTCTATATGTTCTCCTCCTTTAAACAAAATACCATTCTCTGCACCTTTGCCAGCACCCATCATAAGAGCAGCAGGAGTTGCTATACCTAATGCACAAGGACATGCAATTATCATTACAGAAACAAATGCAAGAATTGAATATGTCAAACCTGCATCGCCTATAAAGTACCAACCAAAAAACACCACTATTGCTATTAGTACAATAGATGGAACAAAATATTTTGCAACTTGATCTACCATTTTCTCTAATTTTGCCTTTCCAGTTTTTGCTTCTTCTACTAAGGTAATTATTTGAGAAAGTACTGTATCTTGTCCTATCTTTGTTGCTCTGACTTTAAGTAGACCGTTTTTGTTAATTGTAGCTCCTATAACCTCATCTCCTTTTGTCTTATCTACTGGAATACTTTCGCCTGTTATAGCCGATTCATCAATAGAAGAACTTCCCTCAACAATCAAGCCGTCTGTCGGAACTCTTTCACCTGGTCTAATGACCATTAAGTCATTTTCTACTATTTGTTCAACGGGAATTTCTATTTCTTTGTACTCTTTTGTTATTGATTTTAACTTAGAATTATCAAGATTTAGATAGTTTTCATTAATATTATTGTACTTTTTTCCTAGTTCTATTTTGTGTCCTTCATTTATTACCATTCTGATTACTCGGGCAGTCCTTGGCTTTAGGTCGAGTAATTTTCTTACAGCATCTGAGGCCTTTTCTTTTGTTTTTGTTTCAAGCAATCTTCCAATTAGAATTAGAGTAATTATTATTGCAGCTGTCTCAAAATATACAGCTGTAAATGGAAAATAGTCTGGAACAATAGTTACAATAGCGCTATATACATAAGCAGCTGTAGTTCCTATAGCTATTAATGTATCCATATTTGATGCTTTAGCTTTGATTCCATCCCAAAATCCTTTATAAAATCGCCATCCAATCCAGAATTGTATTGGAGTTGCCAAAACCAAAAGTATGTAATTTGTATATTGCATCATTTCCATTGAAAAGTAATGTGCTAAATTAGGTATCATATGAGGTAGACTAAGTATAATTATTGGTATAGTAAGAACAATACTTATAGCAACATGTATCTTTAATTTTTTTAATGACTTCTCTGGTTCTCTAAATTCATTCAAACATTGGCTGGCACAAAAATAATATTTTATTCCATTTTTATCATATTGTATAGAATTTTCATTTTCCTCTACAAACATTCCACATATTGGATCTTTTGCCATGGTAAGAGTTAGATAAATACATATTTAATAATAGAACTTTACAAATGTAAAGGATATATAATAATTATAGCATGTTTATATTTAGATGCCTTTACAACTTGATAATAACGATGTTGCTATTATAAAATCTCTTTTAAAAGATGGAAGAAAATCGTTTAGGCAAATATCGAGAGAGACAGGAATTACTACACCTACTGTTAAAGCAAGATTTGAAAGATTAATAAATGTAGGTTTTATCAAAGGAGTCATTCCTGTATTTGACTTTGAAAAAGTAAATAATTCTCAGGATATTATTCAAATACAGAATATTAAAAAAGACAATTTAAGAAATGATGGTTTTTATAAAAATACCCATAATGACATATCGGAAGAGATAAACAAAATAGGAAATAAAATTACCAACGGACTTGCAATAAATTTAATCTGTGATTTTTGTTGTGGACCAGTTTTTGGGAAACCTAGAGTTTTAAAATTTGCAGACATAGAACGCTTTTTTTGTTGTTATTTTTGTAAAACTGGTTATAGTGAAAAATACAAGGGACGAATTGAATCAATAAAAAGAAAATACGAAGGTAAATCAGAACTAGACCTGTAGAGTCATTTGATTTAGTTATATTTTTTATTTACCCTAGACAGAGAAAGAGAAAACTGGGAAAAGTTACGCTTCTCAATTGAATGAAACAGATAAAGTGATATTCTATCATATGTTAATTGTCAGCTACTAAATATTCTTCTTTTTCATTAGATTTATTATCTCGCATTTCTTTTTTTCAACTGATAATTTTGTTTTTTCGGTCAACTATTTTTCTTATTCTTATTTGATATTTTGATATTTGAGTTACTAGTTCGTTCATTGCCGTGTTAAATAGTCACAATAATAAAAAAATGGTTTTTTATTAAGCAGTTACCGGAATTGGTTTTTGTTCTTGAGAGAGTTGTTTTTCTTTCTCTAGTTTTTTGTTAGATACTACTTCTTTGTCTTGTATTTCGTATGTTTCACACATAGTATTCTCTTTTAGCTCACATTTTTTATAAAGGTTAAAGAAAAATTATACGAATTATAAAAACCAAGAACAATCGATTCAAAAATGATTTATGAAATTTTTATCATATTATAAATCTTAAGACGTAACTTGGTATAGCTATGGTGGATATAAAAAAATACGTTGGATGATGAAGATTAATAAATACACAAAAAAAAAGCATTATTTATGCACTCTTGAATCCATTACAATAAAGGCAAATTCTTACTTTAGTGAGATGATAGGATATAGAACACAATTAGATTGTCGGCAATTGAATAGCCATGGTTTCGATATTCAAATGGTAATTATTTTATTTTGAAAGGCTAATCTTTATAAAATTTCATTTAAAAATTATATTAATTTAAGATCATTACTAGTTCGATTTACCGTGATCCCATGTAGCATAGAAATGTGGAATTATTTCAATTATAATTGATTCCCCTTTCTTTATAGAATCCATAAGAAATTTTGCCATATTATTGTCAAGGTTTCCAGTATACTTGACCAATATCTTCTCTGCTATTGATATATTGCTGCTAATATCTTCAGAAATAATGGCTGTCCCTTTACCTCTGACTCCTTTATATGGTGGATTAGTATCATCTATACAAAAATAAATATTATTTCTCCTTCTGACATTTCTAACTTTCTTAGAATCCTTACCTGTTTCAAAGTAAATTTTGTCATTATTAAAATAATACCAGATGGGATGTACATTAGGATCTCCTTTCTCATCTATAGTCCCTAATCGTGCAAATAACTTACTATTGAAAAGAAATTCTCTTACCTCGCCTTCAGTCATTGATGATCCAAAACCAGGTTCACTTGCATTAAGAATTTTCATAGGATTTTCACTAATAGTTATAATCGATTCAAACTATTTGAAAGCTTGTAAATAATCTTTCGCTGCCTAAAAAGATGTGGTTTCTTTTATATCACTTCAACTACATAAGATATTTGTGAATGATATTCTTTTCTAAAACTTAAATGCTTCTATCATTAGATTAAATCGCCAATCATTTCAAATATTTCTTTCATATCTATATTGGAATTTTTGGGAGTTGATTATGTCATGATTTACGTGGTTTACTCAACATCGGAAGATATGTGATGATACGTTTACCT
>JALDXL010000153.1:0-5666 GCA_032155045.1 Nitrososphaerales archaeon | reverse complement strand
CATTAGGTTTTTGTAAGAAAGTAGATGATCTACTTTGATTTTTGTAATAATTTGAATTTGGTTTTTTAGTTGTTTCTGTTGCAGATTTGGATCTGTTAGGACATTGATGTTTGGTCTTGTTAAATCCTTCGAAATATGCATATTATGAAGTATTTCTGTAGATTCTAGTCCCATAGTCATAGGAACAAGGTTTAGGATAAATGATACTGGTAGAACTCATTATTGGCCTCTTTCCTCGTTATCATTATTGTCAGTGTCATCTTCCTCTTCAACATCTTCGACCTCATCATCTATATCGAAATCTTCATCCTCTTCTTCAATATCTCCATCATCATCATTATGATAATTGTTATTAGTGGAACTCATTTCTTTTTCTTATCTTCTCTTTGAATTTTTTGATAAATTTGTAAATAATGATCTAGACAGGAGTATCTTATTCTAATTTGAATATCCCTATCATTATGATTAGTATCTTCATTATCTAGTATTCCAGCAATTACTTTTTGTCTACAGATTTCACATAGATTTTTGGAGGTTTCAGAAGTCATTTCTTGTTATTGTTATTAGATATTCCGATATTTGTAGATAGAGCCTTAGAAAACTACGGGCCCGTCGGGAGAAGTAACATCTCTGTTACGAAATTAATTTAGTCTTATAAAAGAAGTGTTTAGTCTTTGTGGTTTGATACTCATTATCTATCTATCGAGCTGGCAAAGAGTTTACATTATCAAAATTTTTGACTAATCTCTTTTCACATTCTTGGCCTTCTGGTGGACTCAAATCATTACTTGCAACACAGGCATGGTATATATCTCCAATTTGAATTTTGTCTATGTCTGTATTTCTATTAAATGTAAATGTTCTTGATATTGTATTACTGTCACTTTTATCAAGTTCTGCCTGAACATCTTCTATAACTTCAGACTGTATTTGACCTTTTATCATAGCAGCAATTACCAATTTCTCTGTATCTTTTTTATCTGCCAGAGGAGCAAGTATTTTTATTTCAACTGTCTCGCTGTTTGTTGTATCATTATTCACAGTATTTAGATTTGCTTGATAAAATTCTTGGCTTTTTGAATATACTTGGGAATCCGATTTAAATAAACACTATTGTTAGCATCATAAAATTTTTTTATTGAATTATGACCCAGTCTCATATAATTATTCTTTCTATGCGATTATGTAATCTAACTCTTTACACAAGCTATAAATGTTTAATTTGCATTCAATTAACGAACCGATTATTATTAAAATTTTCTATTAATGTTACTCACTATTTGATGCCACAAGTTTAGTAGAAGGAAATCAATTGTTGATACAAGTATGACTGGTTTGATGACAATACCTTTTAGATTATCTGAAACGGATACAGAAAATTTCCAAATAGTTCAACTCCTAAAAAAATTATGATTGAATTACTATAAGCTCATTATTTATTGGATTAGGTATTTGTGATGTTCTATTAATACTCTTATTATATATCTCTAGATGCTGTTTTGCGATTCTATTCCAATCTAACTTTACTTTAAATCTCTCTATATCGGATACATAAGATAAATAATTTTTATCCATGTATCCTAGGGCTTTTACAAATTCATCTGGTTTTCTTTCTACGGTAATACCCAACTTCATGTCTTTAAATTCTTTAAAAAAATTCAAGTCTGAAGCAATGAACGGTCTCCCATGTCCTATTGCATCAAACATTACTCCTGAACCAGAACATACTTTATAGGGAAGAATTACAACATCCGACGCATAAAATAATAAAGATAATTCGGCCTCTGAGAGAAAGTTTTTGTCGAGATTAATTATTTTATTCCTAGTTCTACTGTTATCGAGATCTATATCAAAATTCTGTTTACTATAATGATAGTTTGAATGATTTAAAACTATTATCCAATCGTCAGGAATTTCCATCTGACTTATAATATCCCATCCCTTTGTCGAGGTAAAAAAACCTTGGGCTAATGCAATCTTTGAACCTAATGGTAATGATAATTTGGTTCTTGCCTCTTCTTTAGAAACAGGTTGAGAAAAATAAGAATTTGCGCCATGATAAATGACCTTACATCCGGGTATAAAATTGGTCAAGTATTTAGAACAAACTATACTAGCACTACTTTTTTGAAAAATTCGATTATTTAGCTCAAGATAGGATCGATAGTTTATGATTCTTTTCCAATATTCAGCTATTTTTTTAATATTTAACCTTTTTTGTGGAATTGATGCTAAATTTAACCATTGTTTAAAATCATAAGAAGAATGGAAAGTTGTGATAATGGGTTTGTTACATTTTGAATAAAAGTGATCTAATGATGTAATTATCTTACTTGGTAGTAAGGAATTAAGTCTAAGTCCATATAACCCATGTTCCATTTGAATATGTACAATATCAGGATCTATTTTCTGTATAACTTTTAGTAAAATATTAGAATTATCCATATTGTATGGATACAATCCCTTGTATTCTCCTTCTCCTTCATTTCCAGAGCATACATAGACTTGTGTGTTAAAACTTCGCAAGGCTTTTACTAAATTAAATGTATACCTTCCGACTCCTCCTTGCATAGGTGGATATTCTGTCGAAACCATCAATATCTTCAATTTACTTTCATTTTCCATTTTTTGTTCTCCTCAATTTGTTTATAATATAGATAACAAGTAATAGTATAATTTCAAAGCTTAAATTTTATCTATTTCTAATTACTAATACTTTATATTACTCAATCACATATATATTAATGTATCTCTCACAACAGACAATATTATAGGTATTTCAAATAAATCATTTGAAGATATAACCTTTACTAGGCTATTCAGATAAATAAGATATAAAAAAATTGACTATAAAAAGGTACCTATATTTTGTTATAATTGCAAGTGATTGAATCATGATACGAAGTATTATAAGCCATAAACTAAAATTTTTGTAGCCAAATACTAATTAACCAATGCATTCTAATTAACCAATACTTCATATACTGTAATTATGTCCACATCGCGTCAAATACATATCACTAGATATGCAAAAAATCCTATCTTAGTTCCAAAAAAAGACAATTGGTGGGAATCACAAGCAGTATTCAATTGTGCTACTTATTGTGATGGTAATAGTGTACACATGTTTTACAGAGCTATTGGCGAATATGAGTTCTATATCTCCAGAATAGGTTATGCTTCAAGTACAGATGGCTTTCAATTTGTAAGACGACGCGATGTAGCCATACCAATAACAGAAAAATATGAGAAATATGGTATGGAGGACCCACGTATTACCCAGATTGATAATCAAATTTATGTTACTTACGTAGTTCTTTCAGATTATGTTAAAAAAGAACCAAAAGTTTATTCAGCAATAGCTAAAACCGATGACTGTAATACCTTTAACAAATTAGGCATAATTAGTAGTAAATTTGAAGATAATAAAGATCTTGTTTTATTTCCTGAAAAATTTTATTTTAAAGATAATTTTAATAATCATAAAAAAGAATACTACCTATCATTACATAGACCAGGTAAATGGATTGGTTTGGAATATGGAACTACTAAACCTAGTATCTGGTTAAGAAAAAGTTCAACGTTATTTAATATGCGTGATGGTATTTTACTCTTAAAACCAGAACAAGTCTGGGAAGAATTAAAAATTGGAACTGGACCTCCTCCTCTTAAAACTGACAAAGGCTGGTTGCTGATTTATCATGGTGTAGATAAAAACAAAGTTTATCGTGCTGGGGCAGCTATGTTAGATCTTAATGACCCCACCAAAGTAATAGCTAGGACAAAAAAACCATTTTTAGAACCAGTAGAAATATACGAAAAATTTGGTGATGTAAGTAATGTTGTATTTCCTACTGGGTTAACTACATTGGATGGAAAACTATTGGTGTACTATGGAGGAGCTGATAAAGTTTGCTGTGTAGCAAGTGTGAATCTGGATGAGTTTCTTGAGTATATTCTAGAGGACAAAGTAGTTAACTAATTGTTTTACTTGCATAGACAGGTAACAGATTCACTTATCAACATGGATAACAATTTTAATCTGTTTTACTAGTTACAATAATGGTTTTTAATCTTGTTTTCACACCAAGCTTATCTAATAAAGTATCTAATAAAGTAACTAAAAAATATTATAGGTAAATAAAGATGTTTTGTTGTAAAATAATAATTAGTGATACCTGTACAGCTGGAATATAAATTAAACAAGATGTACTGTATATTTAGATATTTTCTACTAAAATTCAATTTAATGACTGACAAAGTAGTATAAAGAATAAGGTATTAAAATTAAGAAATACTCGAGATACAAAGATAAATAATAATCCAAATAGTTAAAATGATGAGCCAGAGAAAAATACTGGCCCGTCGGGTTGCGAGGCATTTTTGCCTCTTCTAATAACATTAATAATTTTATGCTATATCTCTCGAAATATCAACGTCAATATTATTTTTTTTCTGCAACTGTTTATAATAACATCATTTTTCGAAAGGAATGAATTTTTATCAATACAATATAATAATTTTCTATTATTTTCAATCTCTATCTCTTCCTTTTATAAGAGACTTTAACATATAACAAATATAATGTTAAATATTAAATCTTGTCAAGACTCTGTCAATTGGATATTGACTAATCGTTTACTAATTAATGATCACAATGTTATTGTAATAGATACTAAAAATTCACTTATAGCGGGTGCATTTGGCATCAATTCTACTATTTGGCCTATCAATACAAAAGGAATTGTTCTAATTAATTTCGATTATTTATCTCAACAACAGTTTACAGAAAAAGAGGTTCAATTTATTCTTGCTCACGAAATAGCGCATATATATAAAAATCATAGCATAAACACACTGATGTGGAATATAATAGAACAGATTCTAAAAAATTTAGATTATAATGCACCCATAATTGTAGATACATTTAAAGGATTTCTAGAATTACTAAGTCCTAATAATCTTCCACCTAATGCAGAAGATTTAAAAAATAACGAATATGAAGCAGATTTAATTGCATTAAATTACATAACAGGAGATCTTCGAAATGCAATTTCGTGTCTACAAAAATTGTCTAATGGGGATTTAAATTCGCCTTCGCATACTTGGGAACTTTATAATTTGAATCTTCCAGCGATGACATTAAAACAAAGAATTGAAGTATTGAAAGAACGCTATTATTCCTTTAGAACTATTTAAATTTCTAATTTGTTATTTTATATGTTCAATATTAATAAACATAAGATTCAGATTTAGATGAAATCAGATAAAATATGATTCCATTTTCTCATATTATCCTTATGATTCTTCAGAAAATAACAGAACACAATTTTACAATTATATCGTGATTGAGTTAAATAGATATAGGTTCAATGTTCAATTTCACGAACAGATTCGACCAATAGATCTCCACAAATACATACATCAAACTGCTTTAATAATCATGACAATTTTTTTAGTATGAGTAGATCATTAGATTCGAGGGAATTTAAATTAACATTAAAACCAAAGATAGTTGTGATTCCATTGAAAAATTCTGGTTTTTGTTTGTCATTGGCATATATTATTTCATAAATATCATTGGGTATTTTCTTGTTAACAAAGCCTAAATATTAGTTATGCATATAATGCAAAAAATATTTTTTGTTAATGCAATTGAAGCCTTC
>JALDXL010000152.1:0-5682 GCA_032155045.1 Nitrososphaerales archaeon | reverse complement strand
CTTTGCTATCTTCTTCTATGTCTTCAACCGTTGTAGCTTCTTTGCTATCTTCTTCTATGTCTTCAACCGTTGTAGCTTCTTTGCTATCTTCTTCAACCATGCTTTCATCTTTTTGTTGATTCTCTAAATCGGTATTATATTGAGAGGTCTGAGTTAATTGTTTGCCTTCGTTTTCTATATAACTAACAATGGGAATTTCAATTTTTGAATTTATAGCCTCATGAGTTAAGTTTGATTTTGAGGTAACGTCCTCTACTTGGGTTGTATCTATCTCTTTAGGTGTAGTTTTATTGTTAAATGCATTAGATATATTATTAGGTATTAAAGATGTGTCCTTCTCTTTAGGTTGATTTAATAACGCGAAATTTTCTTGTGAAATAATATTTTTATTACTAGTATTATTTCCTATTGTTGTATTTGTAATTGTTTTATTAAAATTATCTGTAGTTAAAAGAGGTTCATTTTTTACAATCGATAATTCAGCGTATACATTTGTAGATATCAAGAAAAATGCCAAAAAACCTAATGCAAAAAACATACCTGAGATAAATGCTTCATTGCGAACAATACCTTTTACCCTCATAATAACCTATTAGAAGTCATTTGATTTTTTAACAGGAACGATTAATTCAAATATAAAATTATTTTTAAAGAAAGGTTAATAGGAAAACTTGTTGTACTTATTATTGGAACTTTCATTCTATTACTTTTCTATATGAAAGTTTAAACGATAATTTTGGTGCTACATTAATCAGATTTTTTAATTTTAAAATTTTTCTATGTCAGATAAAATTAAATAATATTTATAATATATTTTTATCAAAAAATTATTGAAGAAAATGACTCAGATATCAATAGGAATTATTTCTTATAATGAAGAAAAAAATATTATTAATTTATTAAATTCGATTAAATTTCAATTTTTTGGTAATTTTTTTCTAAAAGAGATCATTATATCAGATGATTCTATTGATAACACTAGGTTCCTTATTGAACAGTTTAAAGAACAAAATCCTCAATTAAACGTTAGACTCTTTCACCATAATAAAAGAAGAGGTGCTTCTGCAGGTTGGAATGAAATTTTTAAGGAAGTAACAGGTGATTATATAGTTCTTTATGATGCAGATATAATATTGACTGAAAAAACAACCTATAATCTCGTAAATGCATTTAACAAAGATGTTGGATTATGCGCCTCAAATCCACAACCTGTCGCATACATTTCGGTTTATGGCAGAGCTTCAAAGTTTATATCAAATTGGTTAGCCAATATTAGAAAATATGGATTAACTCAGTTTACTGTAATGGGGAGAGGACTAGCTATTCGATCAAGCTTGGCCAAACAAATAATAATTTCGGAAAATATTATCGCAATTGATTATTTTCTTCAGTTAAAAGTTATGGAATTAAATAAACAAGTTACATACGTTAATAATGCTATTATATATTTCAAAACACCAGAAAATTTAAATGATTTTTTATCTCAAGTACTTAGAGCAAATGCTGGTCATAAACAACTTTCTTCTTATAGAACCCTAAAACTTCCGATAATTTCAAATCTTAAAATTACATTCAAATCATTTATATCTGATCCATTAGGTGGATTAGCCACAGTCTATTGTTATTGTTTCATTCCTTATTATAAGATTAGAAATCGCAAGAAAATAACCGCAAAATGGGAAATTGCTGAGAGTACTAAGATTTAGATTGTTAAATCTTCTGTTTTTTGATAAATCAGAAATAATATATATCAATATTCTTTTTCTTTCAATATTATGAGTAAACCGATGGATCTTGGTAGTTTAAAAGTGGGATCTTACATTGTTATTGATAATGAACCTTGTAGAATTGTATCATATGATCATAGTAAGCCCGGTAAACACGGTTCAGCCAAAGCACGTGTTTCTGCAATAGGTGTATTTGATGGATCAAAACATGGTTTAGTCTCTCCTGTTTCTGCTAACGTTGAAGTTCCACTTATTGATAAGAGAAGCGGGCAAATAGTTTCAATATCTGGACAATCTTTGCAAATTATGGATCTTGATACCTTTGAAGTATTTGAAACATCCTCAATAGAAGAAGAAATAAGGGATAAAATTAGTCAAGGCAAGGAAATTGAGTATTGGAAAGTATTAGATAGGATAAAAATCGTTAGGGTTAAAGGTTGATAAATATTATTCTTTAAAAAAAGAAACACATAAAAAACTTGGTTTAGTTTTAATTATTATGGAAAATAAGCGAACAATTCCAGTTTGTTTTAAACCTGATGAAATAAAATTACTTGAAAAATTTGCAAAAAATTGTGGTATGATCAATAATAGTCAAGCTATTGAGAAACTAGCATCTGATCTCTAAATATAAAATCTTTACCAATTTTTTGTTTATTTTACAACGTTTCATTTGTAGATAGAATAAAAGACTAAAATTTTAATATCGATTTTGAAAAAACAATATCATTAAATATGAAAATTATTTAATTTTAATGTTCAAATCGCTAAAGATAATCATGGAATTATCAAATTCATTGCAATTAAGGGATAGAAAATTAACCAGTTCAAAAAGTTTTTTTTGAGATTTAGTATTCTAAATTATGTAAGGCGTATGGAGAATATCCTATATTTTGAATTATTAAAAATTAACTAAATTAATAAATATTCTTTTTTTTATCTTCTCTATCTGATAATGTTATATACTGAATAAATGTTTTAGTCAGTATTACAAATGTGATCCCTTTATGATTATTTTTTTTTATATTGATGATTCCTCTTTATATGATCTCTCATTTGTTCCATTCCAGGAAAACTTAGATTACATTTATTACAAATATAAGATCTACCACTTCCATGAATTACTTGTTCATGTTGCATTGATTCCTCTATTTTTCTAAATTTTTTTTTACAAATAGGACATTGATATTTCTTAAATATATTAAACAAAGTATTCAATAACTTCCAATACTAAATTGTTTATATACATTCAGGATAGTAATAGAATTGGTTACCTAAATAATGTTTGAGTATGATAAATTTACAATTTTGCCGATCTAAAACACTCTATATGAAATTTATAACTGAATAATAATAGTTTGCATTATTAAATTAACAATTTTTCTTTAGCACTAATATTGTCAACTAATAATAGAATTTGAAAATTAAAAAGAAGCCTAAATTAAAAAAATGTATGTTTATAACAAAAAAAATATATCTTCATTACTTAAACTTAATTAAATGGTTAAAGTATGCTCGAAATGTAAAAATTCTTTTGACGAAACTTCTTTAGATGATCCTGCAGCAGAAAAGTATCAGTCATGTCCATCTTGTTGGAAAGAATGGACTACATATGCTGTTATGGTTATAAATGAATTACGACTTGATATGTCGCTTCCAGAACATAGAAAAGCACTTAAAAAACAAGAAAAGATATTTTTTGGTTTAGAACAAGGACAACAAATTGAAAAAAACCCTGACAACCCCTAATTAAATTAACAATTATTAATTTTCTAGGTTTTATGAAATTTCATTCTTTGTCAACCAACTTAGCGAATTCTTATTTAATTCTGATAGTATGATATTTTTTTCAAATGGAATCATACATAAAGTTTCTAAAAAACAATTTCTTAGTTTTTTTTGTTTATCGTAATCAAAATTTTTTATACAATCAATTATTAAAGGATTAATAATTCTTATTAACTGTTTATTAGTTGTTAGGTCTTCTAAATATAATCTGATTAAATGATTTATTTTAGTATTGTCAAAATCTGCTAATATTTCTAACCATGTTGTTATTATATCGCCATATTTCTCCAAATCCACATTTGGAAGCGATTTCAAAATTAGATTTATTGTTTCTAATTGGAATTCATCATCTTGTTTAAAGAAATTATCTAATTTATTTTTTATAATTGGTTTCCTGAGATATGGTTGAAGATTTGCGAGAATCTGTATAATATCTTCAGTGGTGTCAGTATTTGCAGTCACAAAATTCTTTGATAAAACTTCTATTTAACTTTTTTTTGTTTCTATTCTTAATTATTTAAATAATTTATCTTGTTATACCTATTAAAGTATAACTTTATAATTATTATGAAGAATGAATATTGGTTAAAGGTTTGGCTAAAACAAAATAATTGTCAAATTATTAGTTAATAATTTAAAAAAAATATGAAAAATTATGTATATTATTAAATAATGAATACAATTCAAATAAAACGATAATATTTCACTTTTGATTACAAGGAATTATTGGAGATTATATTTAAACTGGAATCTTGACACCTTATAAAATTCGGGTAATATATCGCATTAGTTATTTTAATAATGAAATAACCCCATATTAATGGTAATAATGAAAGAATTTTATTATTTTTTAAAATGACTATAGCATTATGGATTATATTTTATTAAATTATACATCGTGATATAACACCATAATTTTATTCTATTTTTTAATTCTTATTTTATCCCATGTGTTCTTGTGGTTATGATTTAAATTTTCATTTTTTATCAATAATTTTAATATAACTTGCTCTAGTTTCATGCATTATAATGCCATGTAATGTAATTGTAGGTGGATTTTTTGGAGATGAGGGAAAAGGAAAGATAGTTGCTTATCTTGTTGGTAAAGATAATATCAAGTTAGCAGCTAGGGGAGGAGTTGGTCCAAATGCAGGTCATACCTTTAGTATTAATGGTGAAACTTTCAAGGTTCGTATGTTACCAAGTGCTGTTTTTAATCAGGCGACTAATTTAGCAGTAGGAGCAGGGGTTTTAGTAGATCCAATAGTTTTATTAAAAGAAATTTCTCAATTTAATGTTCACAAACGAACATTTGTAGATTCTCAGTGTGGAATAATAACAAATGATCATATCAAAATTGATAGTTCTGAGAGTTTCCTGAAGGATAAAGTAGGGACTACCGGCACAGGTACTGGTCCAGCTAATTCTGATCGAGCTTTAAGAAAGCTTTCTCTCGCTAGAGATTGCAGCGAGATAAAAGAATATCTAACTGATGTAAGTACGTTAATTCATAATTATTTAGAAAATCAAAATAATGTTCTACTAGAAGGAACACAAGGAACTTATCTCTCACTCTACCACGGTGGATATCCATTTGTAACTTCGAAAGATGTTACTGCTCATTCAATTTGTGCTGATGTTGGAATTGGTCCTAAGCATATAGATGAGGTCATGGTTGTTTTAAAATCATATGTGACTAGAGTTGGAGGAGGACCACTTGAAAATGAATTGGATAAGGAAGAATCAAAAAAGAGAGGTTGGGTTGAATACGGGAGTGTAACAGGAAGAGAACGAAGATCTTCTCCTTTTAATATAGATCTTGCAAAGAAAGCTATAAGGTTGAATGGAGGTACGTCATTTGCTCTTACTAAAATGGATATATTATACCCTGAATGTGCTGGAGTTATTGATTATTCAAAACTATCTTCATCAGCCAAGAGGTTTGTGGAAGAAATTGAATCTGAGCTTGGGTTAAACGCAGATTTAATCGGTACAGGAGCAGATATTAATGCCATAATAGATAGGAGAGAATAAGAATTACTTTAAATTACAAAAATTAATACATAAAACTAAAAATTTATCTTTTTCAAGTAAATAATTCGTTACACTCTTCAAACTTTATATACATCGGACTACCATAGTACAGGTCTTGAAATGCGACAGTTTC
>JALDXL010000151.1:0-5685 GCA_032155045.1 Nitrososphaerales archaeon | reverse complement strand
ATTTTTTTCATTTAGTCATAAGAATTTTTAATTAATAATCCTATTAACAAGATATATGTTATTTTGGTCAAACTGTATGTTTAATTATTTTTTAATCTGAAATTTAATATATATTTATTTTATAATGAAATGATAAATCACATCTATTTGACTTAAGTTAAGAAATAATAGAAATATGATATTAAATATCTTTTTGAAATATGTTTTACAAATTTTATATAATAAATAATTGTATCTTGATTGAGTATATTATGATAACTTATAGGAACCAAAATTTTATTTTTAAATTATTTCTATTTTTAATCTTGTCGACATTTCTTCTATTTAATTTTGATAATATTTTAGCTTTAAAGGATATGGTGGTTGGTACAGATCCAGAATATTATAACTCGAATACTAGAGAGAACTCACAAGTTCCTGACTATTTAGGCAGAAATAATCCCTATGATAGAGACCACTATACGCAATCATCAGAAGATGCCAGGCATAAAGAGACGGTAACAAGATCTTCGTTAGAAAAATATTCAAATGAAATTAATTTTATAGCAGCAGGGGATTGGAACTGTAACGAGGAAACAGAAAAAACGATCAAAAAAATTACTACACTTGAACCTGAACTTGTCTTAGGTCTTGGTGATTATACATTTGAAAATAAATCTCCACAATGTTGGTTTGATATTTCGAAATCCATTGATGATAAGATAAAAATCGCAATAGGTAATCACGACATGGATTATCAAAGTTCTTACAATCAATTGATTAATCATTATAATTTACAAGAGCCGTACTATTCTTTTGATTTTCAAAATGTCCATTTCGTAGCGATCTCTTCTGAACATCCATATGAAATTGGAAGTAAACAATACGAGTTCATTAAAAAGGATCTTGAAGACTCACTACATGATCCTTCTATCTTGTGGAGAATTGTATTCCTTCACAAACCTATGTACACCTCTGCTAAATTTGATGAAAATGATTCCGAGGAATTAGAAAAGACATTCCACAAGTTATTCGAAGAAAATAAAATTGATCTAGTTTTATCTGGACATACTCAATATTACCAAAGATCTCTTCCTCTGTCATATAATAAAAATAATCCTATTCACCCTGTTGTAATGGATCGGAATAATAATGAGTATACAAATAACGATGGCGTTATATTTGTCACGGCAGGTACTGCTGGTGATGAATTACATCATATTGAATATATACTTCCTTATTATGTGATTCAAAAAGGAAAGTTTGGATTTCTAAACTTTGATTTGACAAATAGAGGCCACACCATAATCGGAACTTTTCATAATACCGATGATTCAACTATCTTAGACAAATTTGTTATTTCAAAAGATAGTACAGGCGAGAAAACTTTTTCAGACAAAAAATTCAATAGAAATGACAATAATTATCATTCAATCTCTAAAGAAAAAATATCTAAAGAAGGAGTACATATAAAGGCATAATAATAACTTTTAATTTCAGAGTTTCTGATAAGTTAAACAAAACTAAGATATTAACAGAATTTATTGAAATTGAAAATAGAATAGATCGAAAGTAAAATATATAATATTTTTGTCACATCACAAATAAATCCAATATTCCGTTATTTTAATAAAATTATATTAACTATAATTTGGTGCATTTGTTTTTTCTTAGATTAAAAAAAATTTTTCAATTTTTGGTGCTCTAACTCCTATATGACACATACAGATCAAAGGAAATATCTAGCTTTAAGATCTATCTATGAGGATTAAATAGAATATAGTCTATTATTATATTATTATGGGATCAACAGATAATAAAGAAAATAACAATTATACAAAGGTTGGAAACCTTAAGGATTTCCAAGAAGGAAGTTTAATCAAGGTAGAGGTTAAAGGAAAATCAATAGTATTGGCTATGGTAAACGGACAAATACATGCTATGGATTCTGTTTGTTCACATCAAGGAGGACCACTAGAGAATGGAACACTAGAAGGATATGATATAACATGTCCATTACATTATGCTGTTTTTGATATCAGAAATGGAAAGGTTTCAGATAGTACTGTTTGGGCTACCGACCTTGAGTCATATGAAGTAAAGCAAGATACTAAAACTGGAGATCTTTTTTTAAAACTCTAGTTTCGAAATATTATATTTGCAAAAATTTAGTAGGATATCCATGACATATTCATATTGCTAGTTCGATGTAAGATAACAAAACACAATCAATGCTAAAAAGATAGTTTATATAATTATATCTAAATATATTTTAATTGTTAGCAAATTGTAATTCAAAATTTTTTTTTTGATTGTTAATAGGAAACTATTGTATTTAACACTAAACATTATAAAATAATTTATATAATCTATTAACGAGAAAAATATCTATCTAATTTGATCTATTCCTATTAATTTGCACCAGATATGATAAAGAAGTTATAAATATCCTCTCGGAAATTTGAGGTTATAGAAAATAACTGAATTAAAATTTAATGTTTAGTATAATAACATTATTACCTGTTAAAGTAAACCTTTTGAATATTATATTTAATTTTCATAGAAAAAATAAAGATATAGAAAGTATCATCATTGATAACGATATAATTTTACAGTGTCTAATAAAAGTTAAAATACTTGATTATCGATGATATTTGTCATAAATGTGAATAATAATTCTATTATTTAATTTTGATATATCATTATCATATTAGAAAATAAATACGCAAGTATATGTTAAGGTTATTAAATTTGTCTTTCATATCAATACTTATCATTGATAAAAAGAAATATATTCTATAATAAGATTATATTTAATTAGAGACAAATAATATAATAAACTTTGGGTATATGATAATTATCTGATCTCACTCTATAATATAATTTATTAATATATATTGATATCAGATATACAATTTTTTATTTTACTAAAAACTATCATCTATTGTTAAAGATACTATAATAATCTTTTATTAAATTAATTACCAATAATGTATTTTCAATCCTTAGAAATAGACATATATTTAAAAAGAAATTTTAGGATTTATAAAAAATGGCAACAAATACAATATATATTGTAACCATAATTGTGATGTCTTTAGGTATCATTAGTACTCCTGTTATTTTTGGAGAAATACAACAAGATACGGCGTCATTCTTTCAAAAAGATCCAGCATATAATACAGATTTACTAGAAATAAGCTCTTTAGATCTATTGAAAAGAATGGTAACCAATAACAACAATAATGAACAAGACGATGAATTCTTGGGAACACAATCTGATGACAATATTGAATTAGATAATACTAATCAAATCCTGACATCTCAATCTCATGGTCTGATAAAAAATAGAGATATTGGAGTTTTAGTTTATACTCATGGAAATCCAATGGAACCACATAATGTAGATATGATGAAGACAGAATTGATTGACAAAAACCTAGAGAAAAATGGTCATCCTGGAGAAATTGTCACACACATGCCTTATAATTGGGATGAGGGATTGGTTATGCTTGATGAACGTGATATAAAATATGCAGTTTTTCTTTATACTGATCTATTTGGACCGATGTCTACAGTAATTCATAATGTTACAAGAGGAATTTTTGGAGAAATTGAAAAATATCAATTTTGTCCTGGTGTTCCTATTCCAATACCGTCTAACTCTTGTTTATATATGGGAGAGTTGACTTAACCTGCCTCATTAGATAGTGATACTGTTTTAGTGTTTGCTGAACCAGCTCGTCCAGATCATCCACTTCTAAGAAATATCTTTTTAGAACAAGTACAGCAGATAAGTGAAAATCCAAAAAATGAGATCCTTGTTTTGGTGGGTCACGGTGCTAGGTCTGATAAAAACGATATGGCTCAAGTACAAGAACTAGGAAATGCTGCAGATTACGTACAGAAGAAGATGAAATTTAGAGACGCAATAGCTGTAACTGCAAGAGAAGACTGGCCTGATCTTCAAGAACAAAGAATAATGGAGATTGTAGAACAAGTCAAAAATATTCTAAAGAGAACACATGCAGAAACAGTTATTCTTTCACCAGCAACAGGTGCTGGAATGGGTTTTGAAATGGTGAAAGAAGCCTTAGAAGCCGAAAATATCAATGTTGAAGTTGCTCCAGATCTATTCTCTTTTGCACATAAAGAATTCAAAGCATGGTCTTCTCAAGTCATGAAGGAGACAGTCGATTTTATCAAAAAGAGAGCGCCGGTAGAAAATACTATTACACCGTATTGGAATAGAGACTATTCTTAAGGATTCTTACCCTTTTTTTTATTTATTTGTTTGAAATATGCAATATTAAAGATTAAGCTAAATTTTAATAATGATTTCTAGAATATGAATTTCTATTATTGTCTCTTAAAAATTGGCTTATATGTCCAAGTATACATAATTTAATAAATTGACATAGATGTATAATTAATAATGGAAAATATTATATTTAACATAATTGTTATTATTCTCTCATCTTATCACTATTTGCTCCTCTAATTCACATGTCTGTCCCTAATATTCCTGCATTTCCCCAGTTTTCTTTTGAAACTTCATAAATTAATACTCTCATATTTTCTTCTTTTGAATTTAAAATGCGAGCGGTTTCTTTAGTTAAGACCCGTACCAATTCTCTCTTTTGTTCAAGTGTTCTTCCTTCACTCATTGTTATTTGTATTACAGGCATGTTATAATGATTAAAAATATCCATAAAATTAATTTTATGGTAATTAAGATAATAAACAAAAATTAAAAATTAGATAGAAAATACTTTCATAACAGTTTTATTATAATGTCAACTTTATTTATAAATTGAAAAAATATAATATCCTAAAATGTACTTTCATTTGTACCGTCTCGATTTTTCTTTTTTCAATTTCTTTGGTTAATCAACTGCCAAATGTTTTTGCACATAGTTTTTCGTCTGATGATTCTTCATATTTTTTAGGTTTAGATAAAAGAACCAAGGTAGAATTGGAACTTGCAGAGAAAAATTATCCATTGAACATCACCCTATCAATGGATCATTCGGATAATGCCGCACGATTAGTATATGATATTTATTATGCTGACGATGATATTGTGGAGGATGCAGATTTTATTAAAAGATACGAAAAAGAAGTTAATTCTTCTAATTCTACAACTTATGCCTTAGTAGTAGCTGACCTATTAGATGCTGTATTAAAGGGTTATGCTGATGCATTAGTAATAGATACTGATCTTACAAATATGTCTAATTTAATATTATTAGATGAAATGAAAAAGAACCTTACAAAACAAAATGGTTCCAACAATGCCTCTTCAGGCATAGGATCTGATAATAATAATAATAATAATGATGGTGATGTATCAGAATCTGAACCTTCCAAAATCTTCTCGGCTAATAATCCAATATTTAATTATGCTGATTATGAAACAGCAAA
This sequence comes from Nitrososphaerales archaeon, assembly GCA_032155045.1. Taxonomy (GTDB): domain Archaea; phylum Thermoproteota; class Nitrososphaeria; order Nitrososphaerales; family Nitrososphaeraceae; genus TH1177. The sequence goes on along the minus strand of JALDXL010000151.1, from coordinate 282 downwards.
GGCTTTAATCGTTGAAATTAAAGATATTTTTAATAACCACTTAAAGCAGCCTAGCAATGTTACAGACCAATCTGCAGACTCTATTTCAAAATTAGAAAAAGATCTTGAAAAACTATCTGACTTAATTAATAATAATGGAATGCCTGCAGAAGTAATGGAATTGGTTCATTTACAAATACACCCATCACTACAAACGGCATTTGCATTAAAAATTAAGAGTATGGATGGACAAATGAACATGGATGGACAAATGAACATGGATGGACAAATGAACATGGATGG
>JALDXL010000150.1:0-5686 GCA_032155045.1 Nitrososphaerales archaeon | reverse complement strand
AATGTATCCAATAAAAGGCGTTTTCCATTCTTTTCAATCTCTATTAGATATGTAACATGGTTGATAGTTTCATTGGTATTAGTATCGGTTAATCTGAATTGGATTAAAGGAGTTTGACCACCTTCTAATGTCTCTGTTGTAACAACTGGAGGAGACATTTTTATCAAAAGTGAAAGGTCTCTCCCAGATGTTGATGCCGATAATTCTTCTTGAAATAAACCATCTCCAAAAATAGGAATAAATGTATTAGTAGTGACAAATAATAATGGAAAAATAATAGATATAATATAGATTAAGCTCTTGAATTTCATAATGTTATAATTATAATAATATTTAAAATATAATAAGATTATAGACGTTTAACAATAAGATATTTGAGATATGACATACACAGCTAAATCTATTTGTTTAAATTAACAGGATTATTTCCACTATAAATTTCAAATATTAGAGAAACTAATTATATTTTAATACTTATCATATTTGTTAGAATTGGATCAATTTGTGATTATTCCTAGATCAGAAGGAGATATATCTGAAGCACTTTACTTAGACCCTAGAGTAGTCAAAATCTTAAGTGGTATGTCTATTACTTGGATGAATAGAGATACAAAAATCCATAGGCTAACATCTTGCAATGCTGATTCATTATTGCCAACTGAATTTTTTCATACTGAAGATATATCCAGCGGAGGAGCAACAACAGTCAGAATTGAAAGTACCCAACCAGCCATTCCTTACTATTGTTCTCTTCATCCAGCTGAGAGAGGATTAATTGTAATTCTTCCCAAAGATGAAGATAAAATGACTAATACTCAAAGATTAAGTTTCTTAGATTCAATCGCTTCCTCCCTATTTTTTGATAATGAAAATAGGGAAATTGTAACTCATCTACAGAGACAAGTAGACCCAACAGTTGTTGAGTATCTTAGTAATCCTAACGCAGTGTTATTGCAAAATAAATTATTGACCATAGTTTTTTGGGATATTAGTGGTTTTTCAATTTTATGTGAAAAACTTAAAGATCATTTGGAATTAATTGCTGAATTTCTTAAAGAATATCTTGGAAATGCAACTAGGATAATCCACGAATATTGGAGGAGTAGTTGATAAGTTTATCGGAGATGAAATACTTGCGTATTTTGGATTCAAAGAAAATGATGATAATGATGACAGAGACGGACATATAGGAGCAGAAAATGCAATACTTGCTGCTTTGAAATTGAAAAGATCATTTGAAGATGTTAAAAATAATTGGATAGAAATATGGAAGAAAGTTATTGATTCTGATATACATACTGACATAAAGTGTGGTATAAATACTGGGCTAGTTCTTGTCGGACTTTTGCGAAGTGGAGAAAGAGATCAATTCACAGTAATAGGAACTAATGTAAATTTAGCAAGTAGATTAGAGGGAATAGCTGAAGGAGGCCAAATCATTATTTCACCATTTACAATGGCAAAGATTCAAGGAAAATTTCATGTTGAAGCTATAACAATATCCAATGACAAGGATAAGATAAAATCCTTTAAAGATATTAGCGAGTATTATAGAGTATTAGGTAAAGTAATAATTTAGAACTTGTTATTCTCTTTAATTTTATAATGTATACAACAAATAACATATTCGATATTCATATTCGAATTTTTAATATGAGGAATTATAATAGAATATTACTCTTTGCAGGAACATAATAATGACCTTAAATAGAGAGACATTTTCATGTATGTTAATAAGCACTAAAAGCTATTGCTAAGAACGTTCTCTTTATGGTATGAAATTTAGATAAATTTCTTTTTGGATTTTTTATATTCTGCAATACAAGCTTTATGATACTTAAGAATAATGGATATAACTGCATATTTTTGGGAATTAAATGATTTATTTAAGAAAACTAATTTAATTCTAATAGAACCCAAAAAGTGTGACATTTCATAAGATCAAATTCCTTCATCCAATTTTATTTTCCAGTTCTTTTGCACATTTAGATATAATCAATTATTCGACTAAATTTGATTCGTATATCTATATTTCTGTCTATCCTGATTTCTCCATTTCACGCTTAATTTTTAATATTAGAGATAGATTTCTAAGATTTAATCATTCGGTTCCCATGTTTGGCTAATATACAATATGGTAGAATTGGTTTAAATCTCCTTACTAATTAATTCAATATCGTACCTACTTCGTTTGTAATCCTCTCGTTTCTTTCAGATATTTCATTCCTAGTATAGGATAATAGTTCTAGACTATGTATTAGATGTATTTTAATGTTGAAGTCATGTGGCTAATTTCCAATACCATCTAAATGAACTTAATATCAAGTTTTTGTAGAATATAAGCAAATTCAACAATTATAATAATGATAGGACATTATTTTACTTATGCTAGAAGTAAAGATTGGCAGAAGTATAGTTAATTTTGGTCTTATAGTAGTTGATATGCAAAATGGTTTTGTCAGCAATGACGGTTCATATAATAAATTAGGAATGAACATAGAAAATTATCAAAAAGTTATTCCTAAAATCAAGGAATTAATTAATTTTTGCAGAGAAGAGGATATTCCAATTTTTTATACAGAAGCTGTACGTGAACCAAGTGGGATTGATCTAATGATTCATGTACATAATATTCTTCCAAGAACAAGGGAAGAGAGACTCCAAAATCAGAATATACCGATTTGTGTGCGAGGAACATGGGATGCACAAACAATTGATGAAATTAAACCATCAGAAGAAGATCATATAATAATAAAAAGACGAGATTCTGCATTTCAAGATACAGAATTAAGGATGTGGCTAAATACATTAAAAATAAATACGCTAATATTTTGTGGAATAGATACTTCTATTTGTGTAGAGACTTCTTTAAGAGATGGATTTAATATTGGCTATGATATAATATTGGTTTCTGATGCTACTGCTTCTGGGATAAACAAGCATTATGATACCACAATAGAAAGAGTTAGAGACTATTACGGGATTGTTACAGATTTAAGTAATTTACAAAAGATAATCAAGAAATTAGAACAGATTAGTAGTGGTGAGGTCAACTCTGATATAGACTTAGAAGAGAGAATAAGTGCATTTCTTGAAAAAGACAAGTTAATAGACGTAAGAAAAAACTAAAGGAGACTTGCTGCGTAGTTAATAATATGTAATTTATCTAGAAGAATTTTAACTTTCGTCAATGTGATATTATTTTTACTCTTTTTAATAATATTTTCATAAATGATGAATTAAATTGAAAAATTAAATAAAAATTATTTACAATAACTGCTTACAGCAAACAAATTGATAATTTGAAGAGTTACGATAAAGATATTATTCTTTGCTACATGTATATCTTTGAAAGAAGAAATGACATATAACAAAATACTAGTTCCATTTGATAGCTCAAAACCATCTGAAACTGCATTAGAACATGCAATAAAAATTGCAAAAATGTCAGGAATTTCTTCTGCTAATTCCACTGTCAGTATTATATTATTGCACGTTGTACAACAGATACCTGTACCATCTACTTTTGGATTTGGGTTGTTTAAATCAAGCAAAACAGGAAATATGGTTAATCTGGAACAATACCTACAAGATATTACACTTGAAATTAAATCCGATATTGAAAAGATGTTTAAAGAAAAGGTAGAAAAATATAAGAATATTGAAAATTTCTCTTTGCAATCACAAGTACTAATTGGTGATCCATCTGATGAAATAATCAAATTTGCTAATGATGAAAAAGTAGATCTCATTATCATTGGAACAACAGGATTGACAGGAATAAAAAAAATCATAGCAATTGGTAGTGTTGCTAGAAATGTATCAGAAAAAGCAGAATGTCCTGTTATGTTAGTTCGTAATTAGATTGATACTATATTCAACAAAATACACATTATAATTTCTCTTAAAACAACAAACAAAAGGATATCACAGGACAATACCTGAAAACCAGTACTAGTAATACATGATAGTTTGCTGATAAATGTTGTTTATCTAAGAAAATAAGAGAAATGGAACTTCTATATTGGAGTGATATAAAGGAGAAATAGTTTTTAAGCATATTTAACCTAATTAATAGTAAGTAATGATCCTGTTATTTTATATTTTATTCTATTAACACTCGCATTTAATTTATTTTTATTACCAAGATTGGTAACTATTCATCTGTAAAAAATATCATGAGAGCAAAACCTAAATCTTTATAAGACATATTATTCACAAAAAAAAAATTTAATGGACTCATTAAAAAAATATTTAATAACAAAGACAGAAAAGGATATAAAATAAAAGAAATAACCTATTCATGCATAACATATTCAAGAAATTATTTATAAGATTCAAAAAATGGAAATCGCCTTAGTTTTGTACTATCGTTTAATAACATAATTATTTACAGCAGATGGAGTGATCTTAAATTTCAAATATTTATTTTATTACATGACTCTATTTGATAAACTAGTTAGATAAACAAATAATATATCCTGAAGGAAAGTTCGCTATAAAAAAACAGTCTCCCATAATGCAAAATGTATTTAAATCACGTCATCTTAACAAACTTTTTTGAAAAGTGCAGAGGTTTTGTATGTATGTCTGTCTGTTTTTTTGATTATCGCCTTTACAACAGGAGGTCTATTTCTAACACGTTCCGATACATTTGTACAAGCACTGTCTCCGCAGCAGAATATCAATGGACAAATTACTGTATCTTTGGACATAGCAAATTCGATTTTTAATGAAAATACAACCACATTCCTAGGAGCAAAGAATATAACATCAACTCCTTACCCAATGACAGAGACATATTACACTGACCAAGGATTCCTAAAAGGTGTAGGAAATGTTACTAACAATCAGACTTACAGAGATACTTACTTGTCTGATAAATTAGTCCAGAGCACAGGTAATGGAACATTCGAGACTCCAGATGGACAAAGTATTGCTTGGATATATTCTGGTATAGGACAACCGATTGATGATCATTGGGTTTTCTATGGAATAAGACTATTCAATAATACGCAAAGCGAATCATTGTCTTTACTAAATAATAGCATCGGTTTATCTAAGAATGTTCTTGGCAACGAGACAGATTACATCTGGATTCTGAAATAGTCATCCATGTTATAGATCTAACCACCGATAAGGATGCTCATAAAACATCTAACGTGTTTGGATAAAAATGTCTTTTCCATGCTTCTTAACTTCAACTAGAAAATACCACAGATAATATTGCAATATTGATACTCCTAGCACCAATGATATCTTCCTTGCAGTGAGTATCAATGAAGGTCGGACATTTAGCGACCCAGACAACATAAGCGAAGATACAGGAAATTCCATTGACCCACAAATCTCATCAGAAGAAAATAATGTTTATGTGGTATGATTCATTAATGGACCTGACAACAATGATATTAACCCTTCATTTAGTCATGATGGCGGTTTGACATTCAGTACTCCACCAGGTAATCTAAACAACACTATACGAGATTGGAATGGCCCACAAATTAGTAGTACTACCTCCTAAATTATTTTCCTTTACTGTTTTTAATTTATTTTGATAATTATATATTAGGATAAATATAATTGCGACCACTATTATACTAATAATCTTTTGCGTCGATAAACTATAGATGAAACGGCTCTGTTAATTTAAGATTTTATTCACCTCTTCCTGTAAATTAATAAT
>JALDXL010000149.1:0-5744 GCA_032155045.1 Nitrososphaerales archaeon | reverse complement strand
AATGAAGTAAAGAAAGGAGAGCATGGACATGCTGAAGGTGCAGAAGAAGAACATGGTGGTAATAGTACGGCAACTATTACAGCAGAAGACGTTGAAAATACAAAATAACTAAGATAACATAATAATATTAGAAAATAACTTTTCTTTTTTTATTTACCAGTTTAATAGTTTTTTATCTAAATAAAATATTTAAAATAAAAATTTTATTATCTCTAGATTTATTAAGTATAAAACAATTCCAAATGTGAATTTATTATTTAGATATTTAGATATAGATCAATTTGAGTCTGTTAAATAGAATACAATTATTTAGTAAACCAAATTTCCAGAAATTACTTAATTTGTCTAATTAAATTAAAGTAGTATGTAATTTAATATTAAATAGATTCTATATCATATTGATTTTGTCCAATAAATCTATAGTTTTTCTAAGTTTTTGTTTACTTTTTTTGAAAAAGTAAAAGCTCACAAGACCAACGACTACTGCTAAAGTAATTGCAGACAATGTGAAAGGATTAGAAACATCTATTATCTCAATAGAGGATTTACCCATATTCATTGAATTATTGGTATCTACATCATTTGTTTTTATGTTAGCAGTAGTTGACATGTCTGCTGATGATGATGAACTATTTATTATAGATGTAAATTTATAATTAAGATCATAATTTGATGGTCGCTGAGCTGCCATTGCAATATTCCATTCTCCTGGTTGACTAATATATCCTCCAGTAATAGCGTATATACCAGGGGAAATTTGATCAAGTTTTTTTGTTATAGGTCCAATATCTGCTTGTTCATTTTTAAAAATCATTCTTACAGTTGATATATTTGAATATGGTTCTTTATGCGAATCAGTAAAAGTAATTTTGAAAGTGTTGAACCCAGAATGAAAAGGATTTATTTCTATTTTTGTAGTTACATTTAAGATATTTACTTCCTTAACATAGCTATTATTTTTTAAATTTTGCATAGATATATTATTACCGTCGTTAAAATCATCTTGGGACATCATCATCATATTATGAGAACCTTCATCCATAGAAGACATGTTCATTGATGTTGAAGATGATGATGAAGGAGGAGAAGTAGTGGTAAGAAGTGATGCTACAAGTAAAACCCCAATTGCTATCAAAGATTCAATTTTTATTGTTTTTCTAAATTTCCCAAATATATTTATTTTATTTAATTGTCTTTGTTCTTCTTTACTTTGTTCTTGTTTTGTTTTTAGGCTTTTTTTACGAGGTTTCATTGAGTCAATAATATTATTTTCATCTATGTTACCATTTTGGCTTGTATTATAACCATTTTCGCCTAATCTTGCTATATTATCAATAGTATTATGAAGTTTTAATTGATGATATCCTCCTAAAATAATTAAAGGTACAATACTAATTAATTTGATTATTAGAATATGTCCATAATCGCTATTAAATAGAAAATTAAAACTATGAATATTAACCCATGCCATATATATTCCGCTAATTCCAATTACACCAAGAGAAAGAGTAGCAATAAGAGAAAATCGTGGAAGTATTAAAGCTAAATAGTAATTATAGATAAATCTCTTTTTTACATTTAAAGAAATAGTCTCCATTGGTATTATTGTTTTCTTCTTAACCTCAATAGATTCATTTATTGGATCTTGATCATGATTTTTTGTAATCTCTTTTATTGTTGTTAATAAAACAGCAGATATATAGAATAGACCACCTATCCAAAGAGAAACTCCCATAAAATGAATCCAATCTAAAAAAACAGCAATTATTGGAAAAAATTCTACTGCTGCATTATGACTTGTCAAACTATTTGCAAAAATGCTAATAGAACCAGCTGTAAAAGAGATTGATAGTAAGAGTAACGGGGCTAACTTTTCATAATTCAGTTTTATCTTCTTGAAAGTATTAATCCGACCCTCCTTTCCAAATAGATATAAATCAGTATGTTTTTTTATTTTATTTGATTTTGCTCTTTCTGTGTTCTTTATAAAATAATAATAAGCGACTAAACATACAATTATTATTATTGTTGTTACCATCCTTACGAACCACAGAAATCCAGATGGTCCTTGCATCAATGATATAAAAGTAGATACATAATTAGACATATCATTATTATTAGGAACTAGTTCAATAACCTGCAAAAATAATAGTATATTTGTTGAAATTATGATTGTAACACATGCAATTACTAGTATTAATGTAAATCTTTTATTGTATCTTGATGTCGACATCATATTATATGTTAGAGTATCTGAACCCAAATTTGCTGCTGATTTCTTATTTTTATTGATTATTATTTTTTTACCAAACAAATCCCATAAAAAAAGATGTGAAAAAATTACACCTATTACTGTTATTTGGGATATTATAAGTGGCCATTTTATTAATCCGTCCAAGCCAGATGTAATAGCCTGTACTTTGTAATTTTGTTGACCATTAGCTAATCCTTCAACTGATGATGATGAGGATTTTGCAGATGAACTAACTCCTACATTCCCAATTCCAAATACATATGAGCCTTTTGCGATATGCCCATCATCTGCAGATTGTGCCATCCAAGAAACGGTATATACACCGTCTGTAAGTTTTGTAGTATCTAGTGTAGTCATTGCTTCTCTATCATGATCGCCAATTATTACAAAATCACCACTATCCACCCTTTCATTTTTTTCATTAAGAACTTGAATAGTACTTACGCTAGGAACAGGTCTTTCTGAAAAGTCAATGATAACTTTTGATGGTAATTTGTCTTTTTCAAGTATAGAATCAGGAGCTGGAGTTTGGTTTACCGGAATAGCATGTGCATAAGCATTTTTCAATAAGGAAGAATCGGAAGTAGATGAAATCAAAAGAAAAATAAATATCGAACAGGTTATTATGATAACGAACATAATATATACAAAATTTTTCTTTGTAGAATTATAACTTGATAAATTTTTCATAGATATCGATAGAAATTATAGATAAATTTGCATATACATCAATCAAAAGTACAATAAAACATGATTGGAGATTCCATTATAGAAGTTATAGATATCATTGAAAATTTAAGGTATGGTTACCTCATCTCTAGGCATTGGACATGAAAAACCTCCAGCCATTTGTTCTCTAATGACGCCTTGTGAAAGTTCAGTCTTTGTAGTATCTCCTCCTGATGATTCATCGTCATCATCTTCTCCACCACCTGGAACACATGAATAGCTAATATGAACTGGTGTATTATCTACTGTACCAGTTAGCGTATAGGTATATGTAGTCTCTGCACTAGGGAAATAAGTAGCTGTATAATGTGCTGGATTTTCTTCATCAGGTTCGAAATCCAACGTTTTATTTGCTGGTCCTGCAGACACCTCAACCTTTAAAGTTTTTTCTAAACCAGTAATTGGTTTTGAAACATTAGAGTCCTCAGATAAAGGATCATTAGGATCAGGGATATAAGCAAAGAGTTCAACTCCTGATTTATCATTTATATAAACAGGCTCACCAATTGAACCAACTACAAATAGATATGGTTTTCCATTGATTGACAGTAGTTGTTTTTCGTGAGCAAAAGCAAACTGTGGTTGTAAGACTATTGATAGAATTAAACTGACTGTGATGATACTCATGGTAGAGAGAACAATATATTGTATATTTGTTTTAGTTACCATTTATATTATAATTTGTAAAAGTAGAATAAAAAGTTATTAGTACAAATGACGAATTAAAATATAAGTATACGTGGTCACTAATTATTAGTTAATTTTTATATATTAATTAATTTAAATTAGAAACTTTTAGACAATTTTGGTGGTATAACAAAACAACTAGTTTAGGAAAATGGAAACAATAAGCTATATGATATGATTATTGTATATTATAATAATTTCTTAACCTCGTTTACCACCACTTATATAGTAGTATATCGTTCCAAGATTATTCCATAAAAGTGAATGACGAACATTTGATTTTAAATAATAAATTAATAATGATCAACAGTAATTTCTTTATTGTATTCTCTATAATCGAATTAGTATGGTAAGAAAAAGAGAATCTATTAATAATTTGAATTTTTCTACTCGCAATATGACAAATAAAGGAGGAAACGTAACGTCAGTTAGATGTATTTTGGTATTTGTCGTAGTAATAGAAAGCCTCCTTTTAGTAAATAATTCTTTCCAAGGAGCAATCCAAATTTGATACAAGCTTTTTCTCACAAGACCAAATTTCTAGTTCTATTCATGGGTATTTGCATTATCATGATGTTTTTCAATACAAATGATTTTAATAATTTACGAGTATATGGACATCTTTTTACACCAAACGAAACTGCTACTTTTGTAGGTATTCTAGCCCAAGTCCAAGCAGAATTGAAGCTTGTTGTAGAAAACTTAGAACATAATAACCTGTCACTAGCTCAGAGTCATGCAATTAAGGCCTCATCCCTTCTAACTCCGAAGATAATGATCGAAATCACAGAGGATAATCCACGATTAACAGATGATCTTAGAAAAGCCGTTAGTCAGCTGCAAAACATGTCATTACCTTCAGAAAGTCAACTAAAAAGTGTAAGTCAACTTGTAAATGATCTTAATAAAAGGATGAATGAAGATGCAATTGTCAGAATTGCTCAGCTGCAACCAACCTCTTCAAACTTTTTGGAAGGAGTTTTAAAATCTCTAGAAAGCATATTTAGTGGTAGCAATACCAATCAAGACTTAGATCAGAATACAAAGTTACAGGCCTTAGCTTTTGCCAATGTGATAGATGAAGTGCTAATAAACTACGGAAAAGCATACCATGTTGAATTTGACATGACCAATATGTCAAACATGGATATGACCGTGAACAACAGTAGTCCAATTTCCATGGTTATGAGTAATTCTGTAACCAGGAATAATTCTGGCACTAGCAATATGAATATAAATATGTCTTCTATGAATACTTCGTCCAATACGATGACAATGATGGAACGAGACGGTAAAATGAATATGGGCTACTTATTATCTAATATCTCTGACTACCAGAGTGCTCAAGGACTAGCTGCAAAAGCAATTGAAATCTTTGACACTAAACTTAAACATACTACACCAAGTGATAACAAGAACGTAACAGCATTTGTAATTAATCTGGAAAATGGTCTTACCCATCTTAAATACTCAATTGCAAAAAAAGATTCACCTCTAGATGTTATGATGATAGTTCACACACAAATTCATCCAAATCTATTGGAAGCCTTTGACTTGCAACTTCGTAAATAATAAGTAGTTTTGAGTTAATGAAGATGAAGATATTATCTTAAATTAACATAGCCTTCTATCTCATAACTATTCTGTTGATATAACTTGTTACATGTTCGAAATAAACTTCATTTCATTTTAATATCGGAATATTAATTTTCACAATTGCTGAATTTGTAATGGCAAAGCATTTTGTAAAGTTCAAAAGTAGTGTTTAAAGAAAAAAAAGAAGCATGTTTTGCTATATAACTGTAAAAAGATATTTAATGAATAGTGCAAATTACAACTTATGAAAAAATGGTCTATCTATAAGAACTTACTAGCAAGCCGTCGTGATCCATTTTTTACGTCTAGCCTGTTGGAAATGTTGAACAAAAACTAATAATAGTATCAGCTCGGAATCACTTTAACCTTGAGACAGGCCAACTGAACTTATCCCATAATATAGATGATTATGATTCTCATGATGTTCCTGGATTAAATGGAAATCCCATTTCGACTAATAATGAATTGTCAGTATATA
>JALDXL010000148.1:0-5746 GCA_032155045.1 Nitrososphaerales archaeon | reverse complement strand
AAGTTGTCAAGGTTCTAGTAGAAAATAGATGGCCTTTTAGAATACATGCTACATACAATGAATCTATTACTCGATTTTTAAATGTCTTTGAAGAAGTAAATAAAGAAATTCCCTTTAAAGGTTTAAGGTGGTTTTTTGATCACGCAGAAACAATATCAGAGGATAATATTCAAAGAGTAAAAAAATTAGGAGGAGGAATAGCAATACAGAATAGACTTGCATTTCAAGGCGAATACTTTATTGAACGATATGGAGAGGAGGTATCAGAAAATTCGCCACCTATCAAAAAAATAATCGAAATGGGTGTTCCTCTAGGGGCAGGAACTGATGCAACTAGAGTGTCTACATATAATCCTTGGATTTCACTTTATTGGTTAGTTACGGGAAAATCGGTTGGTGGCACAACATTAAGATCTAAGAATAATTGTCTTGATAGAATGGAAGCGCTCAGACTATACACTATTGGTAGTGCATGGTTTTCTGGTGAACAAGATAAAAAGGGCTCAATTGAAGTTGGAAAATTTGCAGATTTAGCTGTTCTTTCTGATGATTATTTTTCTATCGATGATGAAAAACTAAGGAATATAGAATCAGTATTAACAATTGTTGCAGGAAAAATAGTTTATGCAGCAAATGATTTTAAAGATTTGGCACCCCAAACTTTACCAATTAAACCTGCCTGGTCGCCGGTTGCAGCCTTTGGCGGATATTACAATAAAGGAAATAATAGTATTAATTTTAGCTCTAGCGATAATAACAATAAGGCTAGTCATAAAAACAATCCATATAAAAAATCCTATGTAGAGGAGGAAACTGTATCATCATCATCATATTCCAATCCATATTCAGAACACCACATAGATACAAATGTAGAATTGCCGAAATCTAATGAAATATACAAAAATATAAACAAGATATCTAACATGCAGAGAAATTTTTGTCCATGTTGCGATGACTTTTTCTCATTTTAGAACAATGTTTTGTTCTATAAACGAGGAATTAAATATATATTAAAACAATGATAACTAACAATACGGATCAACAAAAAGAAGAAATCAAGAGTGGAGAAAATAGGAAGCTATCGGGATTTTCTCCTCTTAGTCATCCCATCTATAAAACTATCTGGTTTGCTACAATTGGTTCCAATATAGGAAATGCAATGCATGAAGTTGGCGCACTTTGGTTAATGACTAATCTATCACAATCTCCTCTCATGGTGGCATTATTACAAACTTCTACTGCTCTTTCTATGGTTTTATTATCGCTTTTTGCTGGTGGTTTAGCAGATGTAGTTGATCGTAGAAAACTTCTATTGATAACCCAAGGTTACATGTTTATCGTTGCCATAACTTTGGGATTTTTGACAATTGGAGAACTCATCACACCGACTAGTCTATTATTGCTAACTTTTATGTTAGGTGCAGGAGCTGCAATAAGCCTTCCCTCATCAATAGCCATTACTCTAGAAATGGTTTCAAAATCGGAAATACCGGCAACAATTACACTTGGTGGCGTTTCATTAAATATTGGGCGTGCAGTTGGACCGGCTATCTTTGGCTTTATAATTGCATCTTTAGCCAATCCAGGATTTGTTTTTATTTTAAATGCTTTATCATTCATAGGATTGATGTTTGTATTGTATAGGTGGCACCCATCTCACGAAAAGTCCAAAATGCCACCGGAACATATAGCAGGAGCAATAAAGGCAGGAATACGTTACCTTATACATGCACCAGCTGTACAATCTGTTATCGTTAGAGCTGTATCGTTTACTATTTTTGGAGCTGCATTGTTCGCCCTTCTTCCATCCTTGATGCGTCATGAATTGGGATTTGATTCTATTGAATTTGGTTTTATGCTTGGGAGTTTAGGCACTGGAGCAATAATTGGTGGTACATTGATTTTGCCTTATCTCAGAGAAAGAATCTCTACCGAATGGCATTTCACTGGCGCTACTATTCTATTTGCTGCTGTCATGGTTTTGCTTGCATCTTCTAGCGATTTTGTTTTCTTGCTAGGAGTTATGTTTGCAGGAGGTATTGCATGGATTATAGTAATTGCCAGTTTGAATGTTTCGATGTTCAAAGCAAATCCCAAATGGGTAGGTGCAAGATCTCTGGCTACACATCTGACTGTATTTCAGGGAGGTCTGGCTGCTGGAAGTGTGATATGGGGTTCGGTAGCAACCAACTTGGATGTTAGAACCTCACTAATTATTGCTGCAGTAGGCTTGGGTCTAGGACTATTAACAGGATTAAAATTCAAATTGATTAGTGATGTAGAATCAAAATCAATAAAGACATCTGCATCTATGTATTGGTCTTCTCCTGGGATGTTTTTTGAACCAAGTTTAGAAGAAGGACCAGTTCTAGTAAATATAGAATATAAAATTGACAAGGAAGGACAGCAACAACCACAACATAACAACAATAACAACAAAAATATACTCAATGATTTTTTGTTAGCTTTAAAAGAATTATCTAAAATTAGAAAACGTGATGGAGCAATTCACTGGGGAGTATATAAAGATGGAAAAGAACCAAATACCTATGTTGAGAGTTTCCTTGTAGAATCTTGGGCTGAACATTTACGACAACATGAACGTTTAACAGCTGCAGACATAGCTATACAGGATAAAGTACGTAGTTTTCACGTCGGAGATAATCCCCCCGTTGTTTCACATTATGTTGCAGAATCTCTTCCAACTACCTCAAAATATAATATAGTAAAAAGGAAAAATATGGAAGAAAAGGAGGAGAAGGAGAAGGAGGAAAAAAATACAGATGAAAAATAATAATAATAATTATGGAATAAATGGAATTCATCATGTTACTGCGATATGCAGTAATCCACAAAAAAATATTGATTTTTATACAAAAATATTAGGACTAAGACTAGTCAAATTAACTGTAAATTTTGATGATCCAACAACTTATCACCTATATTATGGAGATGAAATAGGACATCCTGGAACTATTCTTACTTTCTTCCCTTGGCCTGATGCCCCAAAAGGTCGCAGAGGAACCGGTCAAGCTATAACAACATCTTTTTTAGTACCAGAACAATCCATAGACTATTGGAAAGATCGTCTAAAAAATAATGATATTTGTTTTAATGGTCCTACTAAACGCTTCAACAGTGAACAAGTTTTAACACTATATGATCCAGATGGTCTGGAGTTAGAGTTAGTTGCTCATTCATCAGCAAAGGAAAATAATGAAAGATTTTGGAAAGATGGTCCAATTCCATATGAAAATGGCATAAGAGGATTTTATTCTGTAAGCTTATCTGAAGAGGGATATGAAAGAACTGCAGAAGTATTAAATGAACTAGGATACAAGATGGTAGAAAATGAAGGTAACCGTTTTCGATTTCAAATAGAAAGCTCACAATCTGCTATAGCAACAGGAGCTAAGATACTAGATGTTCTTTGTTTACCATATACACCACATGGGATGATTGGAATAGGAACAGTTCATCATATAGCTTTTAGAACACAGTCAGATGAAAATCAAAAATCTGTTAGAAAAAATATTATAAAAATGGGGCTAAATCCCACACCAATAATTGATAGGACTTATTTTCATTCAGTATATTTTAGGGAGCCTGGAAGTATTTTATTTGAAATTGCTACAGATCCACCAGGATTTACGGTAGATCAAAAAATAGAAGATCTTGGAAAAAAACTCATGTTACCTGGATGGCTTGAATCAGTAAGAGAAAAATTGGAGAAAGTATTGCCAAAGATAGAACTATCCACTAATACTAAAGATAACTCAAAAACAACAAGTGACCATCAGAAGAAATGATTAAATCAAATGATTTTGGTTTTAACCATATATTTATTGATTCTTCTTCTACTAATGATTTTAACAATAAAAAACATGATGATGATAATGATGATAGAAATAAGAAGAAATTAACATTTGTACTATTACATGGAACCGGTGGAAATGAAGAAGATCTTATTTTCCTTGGAAAAGAAATTGAACCATCTGCAGCAATTCTAAGTCCTAGAGGAAAAGTATTGGAAAATGGTATGCCTCGCTTTTTTAGAAGATTGGCAGAAGGAGTTTTTGATGTACAAGATCTTAAATTTAGAACTAAAGAGCTTTCTGATTTTATTAAAAAATGTTCTTTACATTATAAATTTGATTTAAAGCGTACAATAGCGATTGGATTTTCCAATGGAGCTAATATCGCTGCAAGTATTCTTCTTTTATATCCAGAATTACTAAAAGGAGGAATATTGTTTAGAGCTATGATACCGCTAGTACCAAATACTCTACCTAGTCTTTCTAATAAACAAATCTTACTGTCTGCTGGATTAAATGATCCTATAGTCTCAAAAGATCAAACAGAAAATTTGTATAATTTATTTTCTAAAACTGGTGCAAATGTTACCCTGAAATGGCAACATGCAAGTCACAATCTCATACAAAAGGATATATTTTTTGCAAGAGAATGGCTAATAAAAAATAATTTGTAATAGTTAAACTCTAAATGTCAAATTATTAAGCTGTTGTTTTTAAATTGATATGACTGATAATAACAATAACAATAACAATAATCAAGGTCAAAACAATAATAAAAAAACTAAAATTGAAGAACGTCATGCAACATGGTTAGAGCTTTTCTATGATCTTGTTTTTGTAGTAACAATTTCACAGCTATCTCACTATTTATTTCATGAAATATCTTTATCAAATTTTTTCCAGTTTTTATTTCTCTTTATACCTGTTTGGTGGTCATGGATAGGTACTGCATTTTTTGCTACTAGGTTTTATTCTGATGATATAGTACATAGGCTCTTGTTGTTATTGCAAATGGGTGGAGCTGGTGCTATGGCTGTAAATATTTCGGGTGCATTTAGTAATACATTTTCTGGGTTTGCACTATCCTATGCATTCATGCGTTTGATTCTTGTGATAGAATATGTTCGTGTATTCAGAAATACTACTCGTATAAGATCTGAATTAGTTCATCATCCATTGATAAAAAGATACATTATAGGTTTTTCCATTGCAGCAACAATTTGGTTAATTTCTGCTTTTGTACCAATAAGCGAAGTACGTTTTATGTTATGGATTATTGGATTAATAATTGATTTTGCAACTCCAATTACTGCTGGAAAATTACATTCACAATTTGCTCCAGATATTTCTCACTTACCAGAACGTATGGGATTGTTTACTCTCATAGTTCTTGGGGAATCCATTGTAGGAATAGTCGCTGGAATGTCTGAACAAAACTGGGAAATTTATACAGTAACTGTTGCCTCTTTAGGATTATGTATATCTTTTAGTCTATGGTGGTTGTATTTTGACAGTAGTGGAAAATTACCTATTCATATTTTAAAAGAAAAAGGCAATATTGCAAGATATTACGTTTGGCTATACATACACTTTCCATTAGTTGTTGCAATAACTGCAGTCGGAGTTGGTATAAGACGTTTAGTATCAAGTGACCAACATTCTGGATTAGCTAATTCTGATTTATGGCTTATTTGTGGTTCAATAGCTATATCATTAATTTCACAAGCTATACTTCATATAATTTCGCTAGAAAATGATTACAAGAATGGTTCTAATTATCGAAAAAATTTTGCAATCTATAGAATGGTCTCGGCAATAGTCATCATTAGTATTCCCTTTATACTTGGCCAATATAGTAACATACCAGTTATAATATCTTCTATACTTGCTGGAATATGTAGCATTCAAATTGTTCTCGATCTAAAACTTCA
>JALDXL010000147.1:0-5799 GCA_032155045.1 Nitrososphaerales archaeon | reverse complement strand
GTGTAATTTTCTTTGATGAAATCGATTCTATAGCTCCAGTAAGGGGATTAGAAGGCGATAGTATGGTTGCAGAAAGAGTTGTCTCTCAATTACTTACAGAAATGGATGGAATTCAGTCTCTTTCTGGTGTAATAGTTTTAGCTGCTACAAATAGATCTGATATAGTTGACCCTGCATTGTTAAGACCTGGTAGATTTGATAAAATCTTATATATCCCACTTCCAGACAAAAAAACTCGGTATAGTATTTTGGAAATGAGTTCTAAAAACAAGCCATTATCGAATGATGTAGATTTTGGAAAGATTTCTGAACTTACAGAAGGATTTAGCGGCGCTGAAATGACTTCAATTGTAAACGTAGCTGTTTCTTTTGTCTTGCAAAAATATTTGTCAAAGTATTCCTCTCCTGAAGAGGCAGCAAAACATGCTTCAGAAGCATATGTAATGATGGAAAATTATATTGATGCAGTTAAGAAGATAAAGAAACAAAGAGAAACACAACCAGGTCAGAAAGTAACAGTTCCTTATTATAGATAGCACTATTTTCTTCAGTTGTCTAAGTTAAGGAACATGAATACGATTTTTTATATCTAATAAATTTCTTTTATTTTATTCTAGTAAAAATATTTTTAAAATTAAACATACTTAATTAATAATAATATCTAGGGATAATGTTTTTAAGTTGTATGTTTTACAGTTAAATACTAAAAAGAATGGGAGAAAATTTTCAAATCCAATTAATCGAAGAAAAAAATATACAAACTCCAAACGCGTATATCTTAAATAGATTTGTTACACCTTCTCAGATCCTTGAACTTGTATCACAATATGGAACCCCATTATATCTTATTGATGAAAATACTTTGCACTTAAAAGCAAATGAATTATTGAATGCATACGGAAAATATAAAGGCTCAAAGAGAATTGCATATTCTATAAAAGCTAATTTCATTCCATCGGTACTGCGGTGTTTTATGAAAGATGGAATTACATTCGATCTTACTTCATTAGGTGAATTATATTTTTTAAAAAAATGTAATATTGAACCTGAAAATGCAATCTATACAAGCATAACAGAAGAGGAAGAGGAATATGTTCAAGTTTTAAGGAATGGTATAACTAAAGTAGTAGTTAGCTCTTTTAACGGAATGAATAATCTTGTAAATGCTGCGATAAAAACTAATGTTAAACCAAAAACTCTGATTAGGATAAATCCAGAAGTTAGTGTAAGAGCTGATATTCGTGCTTCATATAAAAATGGAAAGTTTGGAGTACCATTTAATGGAGACACTATTGATAGTGCATTCAAAATTGTTAAACATATTATAAATAATGAATTTCTTAAATTTGAAGGATTTCATTTTCATCTAGGGTCGCAAATAAAAAACTTCTCATGTTATTCTAATACATTTTCAAAATTAGATGCATTTATTTCTAAAATAAAGAAAGAAATTCCTTTTTTTAATATTAACACTATCGATATTGGAGGTGGGACTCCTGTATTCTATGATCAGTTTGTTCCGACTCCTAAACAGATGGCTGCAAATTATATTGATAAACTAAATGAAATGGCAGATGAACATGGTATATTTGAATTAATAATCGAAAGTGGACGATTTTTGGTTGCAGAGTCATCTATTCTCTTATCACGAATAGTCAATACAAAGGAATATAATGGACATAAAATCGTTATTGTTGATGCTGGATATCATGTTTTATTAGATTCAGCATTAATGAAACAAGAATATCCTCAAGAAGTTATCGATATAAACAATTCTAATATTTACAATAAAAAGTCTACATTAACAAAGAATATTCATCTTGCTGGAAGGTTATGTGATACTTGTGATGTATTTCCCCAATCCAGAATATCTAATATTAGTAACGCAAGTATAGGTAATTGCATATCATTTTATAATGTAGGAGCATATTCAATTGTTTTTAATATGCCATTTCATTGTCAGACTAAGCCTCCAATAGTTATGAAAACCAGCTCTGGGGATCTTAAATTGATTAGAAAACGAACAACCTTTGAAAGCCATTTTGAAGAAGAAGAAGGATATATCTTATAGAATTATTTATCATAATTTATATTTGATTCTATATTGATTTTTTCTACTTGATCCAAGATAATAGTAATAATAGCAATTCAAATAAAGAAATTAATAAATCCACTTCTTTTCCACCAGATTATGTTAGAGTTCACTTGACTATTTCTGGAAAAGTTCAAGGAGTGTATTTTAGGAAACATACTCAAGATGTTTCTTTACAAAATTATGTTTCTGGATGGGTTAAAAATTTACCTAACGGTGATGTTGAATGTGTATTGGAAGGATTGAAATCTAATGTTGACCAAGTTATAAGATGGTGCCATCAAGGTCCCACCAATAGTCGTGTTGATAATGTTGAAATAAAATATGAGACTTTTACAGGAAACTTCACTGATTTTAAAATAACAGAATAAGAGTTTAACATATATAACTTATCAGCATTATTAATAATTAATTTAGATTTTCATATGCGCTGATAATTTCTTGTTTTAAATTTTCGAAGTCTTGTTTATTTGAAATTTTATGAGTTATAGGTACTTCTTTTCTATTTTTTCGAGTTAATACTATTAATTCTTCTACAGATGGTTTTACATCTAGGAAATTACGAAATGCTACTGTTTTGGAATATACTATTCTATGAGGTCTAATATCTTCAACAATATTGTTGCCTATTGACCTTACAAAATTTCTTAATTCTATGAGTATTTTTCTTTGATCCTCATTTAAATTTACAAGATGAGTTTCAAATGAAATTCTGGGTTTATCATTATAGATATCGAATTTTATCATAATTTAATTTTTGATTCCTTTTATTTGAAAGATTCTATACTTCAGTTAATATAATTTTATTATTATATAAAAAAATAAAAAAAATACATTTTTTACATAAATATGAAATTTAAAATAATTCGTAATAGAGTATAAATATTAATTTAAATCTAGATTATGCGCCTTGTTAATATAAATGAGTATTGTCCAAATATCTTAGTTATTAAAAAATTATATGATATAATAATAATAGAATATTCTATCGCTCTCATTATAATTGATTCTTTTAAACAAACTAATTATTAAATATAGCAAAAAGGACAAATCAATGATCTGATGATGCTATGGATTTTTCAGTAAATACATTTATTGATATTATAATTAACTGTATTAATCTATAATAGAGAATTAATATTCAATATCTATAGAAAATGCTCATGGTTATTCTAAATACCAGATTGTAAACAATATACTGTAATATACCTACAATGTATATTATCGCAATATGACAAAATTCTTGGTTGGAAAAGTATCAGATCTGACAGAAGGGAGTATGACGCATGTTACTGCAGGAGGAAAAGAGGTCTTAATAGCTAATGTTAAAGGAAATTACTATGCTATGGGTAATATTTGCACTCATGCAGGCGCAGAATTACATGAGGGGGAATTAAATGGGAATGAATTAAAATGTCCTTGGCATGGAGCTAAATGGGATATTACAACAGGTAATTTATTATGGTTCCCACAACAGCTAAAATCTCCAGGATCTTATCCAGTAATAGTAGAGAACAAAATGATTTATGTTGATGTTCACTAAACCATTTCTTTTATAGATTATTTATCCAATCTTCTCGATTCTTATTTTTACTATTAATTTATATAGAATTTTTTAGTAATTTCTTCTATATGGAAATATTAGAAGAGCATGATCTTGCTACGTATCTATTTAATAAATATTCTCTAAATCAAAGAAAATGGAATTTTATTATCTCAACTTCTCAAGTTAATAATTCTTTTTTCGATGCAATTGTTTCTAATCCTGATGAAGTTTGGCAATTAAAAATCGATTCCATTTACAAACCTAGTCCATTAATAATGGGTACAAAGATTGAAGCAGACTCTTCTATAATAGAGAAAAAACTTAATACGACAGAATTTGGATATCGAAAGTTGGAAGCAGATGTACTTTGGAAGTTTATAAGAAATATTTCTAGAGATCAAAATCATGATTCTATTAATACTACGAATGTTAATATTCGCCTCAATTCACTCCTTTCATCACTTGAACCAGTAAAACCAATTAAAGGATATAATTATCTTTATGGACCATTTATTTTTACAGAAAAAAGAATGACAAAGTTCGATAACAGACAAGATGAAATCTCTGAAAAATTATCATACCGAATGCATGATAATATTCGAAGAAAATATTCTTTATATCGGTAAAATAATAAAATAAATTTTTTTCCCTGTTTTATTTCTTAGCAATTATTTCATGTCTTCTCTTCATTAATAAATAAACTATCGTAAGTAAGATCCCAGAAAGTAATGATATGCTTAAATATTCTCTCTCAAAACTAAATGAACAAGATACTTCTTCAAAAACACAACTTAAACTAAAGAATAAAAGATTCCATAAAGAATGACCAAGTATTGCAAACCATCCTTTCCCACTTAACCACGTTCTTAAACTAAAAAAAAGGGATGGAATCACAAATAGCCAATTTGCATATGACAATTGATTAACGTCTATGTTATAAGTATTGAAGATATGTAACATAGCCCATGCTATTCCACCAAATAATACAAATAAGTTATTTCCAAAAGCGTAAAATGGAATTCCAAAGAATAACGATTCTTCTAAAGGTCCAGCTAAAATGACCGGAACCATAGAAAGTGGTAAATTTGGTTCTTCATATTCTACTATTGATTTATCTATTATTATTGTTCCTATTGAAGAAGCAATTATTCCTATACCATGATAGAATAAAAACATTAAAACTAAATAGATTAATGAATTATTGTGGTAACGAGAAATCCAATATTTTGGATTAATATCTTTATAAAAAAGTTTGATCAATGAGTCAGTCATACATCTACAAAATTTCAGCTCACTCCAATATAAATACAATCAAATATCGATTTGTTCCAAAATTTTCTATGAAAATTTTATTATCCATTGCGAAATATTATATTAATTTATACTAGTTTCAATTATCCAGAATAATTGAGTAAAAGTAAATATACTAAGTATCTATCAAGTTCAAGTGTACCTAAAAAAGCCTAATCGTGCATCGAACTTATTGTTATTATCTATTTTCAAGCTTTAAAAAAATAAATCAATATGTGAGTATTAAAAGTAATTTAGATTCTAAAGTATATTTTTATAAAGCGTATGCGGTATGTATTTTCGTTTCAAATATAATTTAAATCTGTGGTATCCTTTAAAATAATAGATAAACGTAACAAACAATAGTCAAAAGCTGTAAAAATTTTTTTTACTATGAAATGTAAAACACATTATTTAGTTTTTAATACAAAAAAAAGAGTTGAATTTATCAATATAACTTCGCAGGTAAGAAGTGTAATCAAAGAAAGTCAAGTTAAAGAAGGACTATGTTTAGTGAATGCTATGCATATATCTGCTAGTGTAAGTATGTCTGAAGTGCATAAATGTGCCTGTTTTTAATGTAGTAGATATGTAATTCTTCAACATTCTCTTGTAATATGCTAAATATTTAGATATAATATATTCTGTATTCACTACACCTAATATTATATCGAAAATGATCTTGAGACAAAAACTATATACCTTTAGTCATCTTGTACTCGTTTTACATTTTTAAAAGAAGAGTTTCAAAGTTTAGAGAAAATTAAAACAAGATACAAATAAAGAACATATATTAATTTGAAAAATTTAGAATATTTAATATTTGAATGAATGAATGAATGAATGAATGAATGAATCATTTGAACAATAT
>JALDXL010000146.1:0-5829 GCA_032155045.1 Nitrososphaerales archaeon | reverse complement strand
TAGCAATAAAAATACATGTCCTACTCAATCAGAAACCGTAGCATTAAATGGCAAAATAAATCCAAAAGGAATTAGAATACTTGCTGATTTTGATCCTTGTAGAATTAGTGATGGAAGTGTGACACTCAACATGCCAAATACTGGTAGTTTAAAACTTGCACTACTGTTTATTGATAACGTTGGTAATAATGATGCTGGAGTACTAATCAAACCTCTAAAAATCCAAGATCTAAGCACGAATCAGGCATTATATTCTGTCGAACTAGATGGCAATATGAATGGAATAAATCCACTATCTGGACAAAGTACTAGTATTTCAAGAATCAACGGACTTGCACTCTATAATGATGGAAACGCACCTATTCAATTCAATTCTGGTAATATCGCTGCATTGACAGCAACATTTACCAAATAATTTTTTTTTGAAAAAATTTTTATCGTATATTAATATTATTTTTATCGATCTATAATAACCATTAGAGATTTTATGTCTATTAATTGATATATAACTATTATATAATATTCATTTAATATTTTATCATGTTAAAAACAACTTTAGACTTAATGATTACGAATAGCAATAATAGATTATTTTTTAATTTAAATAAAATATCTATATGTGACTAAAAAAATATACATATATTAAAGATCATGAAAACAGATATCTATATGTGACTAAAAATTGAATACAGATTAAAGATCATGAAAACAGATATTTTAGAACATGAAATACCAATGGATGAACCTGTTGGGATACTAAAACCCGTAACTTACTTCAATGATGCAATGCTAACTGGGGTAACTGTATCTCATAAAGGACGTATTTTTGTCAATTTTCCAAAATGGGGCGATAATGTGTTATTTACAGTAGCTGAATTGAAGAATGGTGAGGCTGTTGCATATCCAGACGAAAAATTCAATCAAACTGATCCAAATGATCATGCTAAAGCTCTGGTCTCAGTACAATCAGTAGTTGTCGATCCTGCAGACCGTTTATGGATTTTAGATACTGGTAGTCCACTATTCAAACCAACCAAATATGGTGGACCAAAAATGATTTGTGTTGATTTAACTGATGATACGATTAGCAAGAAAATACTTTTCCCTCAAGATGTAGCCCTGCCTAATACTTATCTTAATGATATACGCTTCGATCTTCGACTAGGAAAGGAAGGTATGGCATTCATTACTGATTCTTCCCAAAAAGGACCCAATGGGATTATTGTTGTGGATTTAGCCTCTGGTGAAAGTTGGCGTCGCCTTAATGATCATCCATTTACTAAGGCAGAAAATTTAAAAAATTTTCTTCCTATTGTAGAGGGAAGACCGTTTTTAGAACATCAATCAGATGGAACAGTAAAACAAGGAGCTGATATGGGATCTGATGGAATTGCAATTAGCGCAAATGGTTCTAGACTATATTACTGTCCTCTTGGTAGTCGTAAGCTTTACAGCGTAGATACAGATGCTCTCACCAACCGATCTCTTGAAGAGCAAAAGGTTATTGATACGATAATTTATGAGGGAGATAGAGGAGGAGCATCTGATGGTTTGGAGTCAGATAATGCAGGTTATATTTATTCAACAGACTACGAACATAATGCAATACTTCGCCGTCAATTTAATAGTGTAGAATGGGAAACATTAGTTCATGATCCACGCTTGTTGTGGCCTGATACACTTTCTGTAGCAATGGATGGTTATCTGTATGTTACAGCTAATCAATTACATCGTCAAGCACGATACCAAAAAGGAAAGGATCTGCGTCGAAAACCATATACACTCTTTCGTATTCGTATTGATGCTCAACCAGTTTTACTCAGGTAGGAGTATCAGTTCAAAAGATTATACCATCGAAATAATAAAAAAATCTTAAATTTAATATATGTATTTTTATTTAGAAATATATAAAAGTAGAATTGGTACTAATAAATATTATAGAAATGGTATAATTGTTTTTATCTTATATTTTCTTATACGGTAACAATTTACTAGAATCATGTAATAGATCATCTACTCGGTTTTCTAGAATATTTATGGTTATACTTAGAATAGACCAATACAAACTAAAAAATATTTTTTAGAAAGACTGATAATTGGATCTGTTACTCAAAATAAAAATATTCATTATTTAACCAAATTATATAATCTTAATAAAGAAAGTAATTTATTTTATATTATGAGCTTTGCTAACAACATAGATCAATCTAACTTCTTTAACCAGTTCATTGACGGTAATGTAAGAAATAAAGAACGAGGACGAGATTTTGAACGGAACTTTGACGATACGTTTGATGAAATGAAAAATGAAATGAATATGAAATTTTCAGAACAATTAAAAAATTTTGAAAATAGAATACCAAAAGATCTAGCTAAGGAATTAATCATTCTGGAATGTAATTAGAAATAGATTCTTTGTTAATATTAATTGAAGATGTAATATGAAAAGAGCAAAAATAATTCATGATAATCTCAATGCTGGTGGCGGAAGTGAACGTCTGGCTTTTGCAACTATAGAATTATTAAATAAAATGAATTTTGTAGTTGATTTGGCAACGCTTCAAAAACCAAATTTAGAGAAAGTAGAAAAAAATTTTGGAAATGATACATCATACCTATGGAAATTTAATCAAATAGAAATACTGGATATGTATTCAGTACTGGATATCAATGATCATGATATATTCAAAATATACGATAAGAATTTTGAAGATATTTATCAGAATTATAACAATAAAGCAACAAATACACTTAATGATGAAGAGTATGATTTAGTTATTAATACGCATGGAGATCTATTTCCTTATTATAAAGTAAATAATGAATATAACAATAAAAATCCTACTAAAGAAGACACTACAAATGAGAATAGGTTCAACAACATTAAATCTAGCTCTACTAATAATAAAATAACTTATTGCCATTATCCTCTTGTTCCTCAAATAATAAAGGATGGAAATTATTTGTTTTTGGAAAAATTCTTTAATTCATTTAAGAAATTTTCTCAAAAAATAAAAGATATGATTGCTTTCAAAGTATTGGAAAAATATAATCAAATGATGAATAATACATTTATTCTTACGAATTCAAAATTCAGCAAACAGGCGATAGAAAAAATTTATGGAAATAATAATGTAGAGGTTACCATAATTTATCCTCCAGTAGACATAGACAAATTTAAGATTTTGAATACAGGTAACAAGAAAAATATAAACAACATTCTATTAGAAAAAGATCCGAATTCTATATTGGTTATTTCAAGATTAAGTCCTGATAAAAGAATTGAAAAGGCAATAGAGATAGGAAAGTGTCTGAAAGAGAAAGAAAATATTAATTACTATAATATGACTATAGTAGGAAGTATTTTACCAGATGATCAGAATTATCTTGAAAACCTTAATAATTTAATAGCTATGTATGATTTAAAAGATAATATAAAAATAAAACCTAATGTTACTTTTGATAACCTCCAAAAACTTGTACAACAATCAAGCATGTATATTCATCCAACACCTGATGAGCCTTTTGGAATATCTATAGTTGAAGCAATGAGTGCAGGTCTTATTCCCATAACACCTAATAGAGGAGGAGATGCAGAATTTGTACCTTCAAAATACCAATATCAATCAATAGAGCATGCAACGGAAATTATCGCAAATATCTTAAAAAACAATAGCAATAAAAATAAACTGGATGAAGAAAGAAAGAATATAAGCGATTCTACAAATAATTTTGATAAACAAAAATATAATGAAAACTTTGAAAATGTAATTAAATTGTTGCTCATAAAAAAAGAACAAACAGTTTTACAAATGCCAGAAATTCGAATATAATAACTTTTTATTTACATCTGTTTATTATTTATTTGAATTTTTGTAAGCGAAATGATTTTTACTTATTTGATAATGGATGTGTCTTCGATACTCATTGTAAGAGTCTCCATTGCAGTTATCCTGATAGATGATATACCTGTTCTGAATGGATAAGCTCCACTACCTTGAAAAGTCAATGGATTTACCCATTCATATAGCATATTTGGATTCACACCATCACTTGTAAAAAATTTTGATAGTAAGATATTGCAATCATCTAACTTTCCAAATCTACTTCTTGCAAGCATTTCTATTCCTGTGATCCAAGGCCAACAGGTATGATTATGATATTCATTTGTTTCAAGTAGCCATGGACCTGTTTTAGTAATCCCTGTCTCAGTTACCAATGGTAAATTATTTTTCCAAGCTCTTTTCTTTAATACTTCCAGAGTACTCAGTGCATGCTGGTGTATATCCGAATTAATATTATTATCAGTATAATTCTCAGATTTTGTCGAATACTCTTTCATATTCTCATCATCTATATATTTATAGTTTGAATCTTTATTGTCTTCTGTTAATGCAACAAGATATAATGAAATATCTTGGGTGACTAGTCGATTATGCATTTTTTCATCCAGATGCAAATCAGCATCGAGTAAATCAACATAACATCCATCTTTTGCAGACCACATCTTATCTTCTACTGCCAATATCGTTCTGTTTGCCATCTGATCTAGTCTTTTTGATTCTATTGGATTTCCAAATTTTTTTAACAATAATGAAAAATTTTTTAATGCAAGAATCCAACAAGCTTGACTATAAACTACTTTTCCTATGCGTAGAGTTGTATCCATCCAATCTTCGTTATGTTTTTGTTCTAATAATCCATCATTATCTATATCTCTACTTTGAAGATATTTCAATGCCTTTAACATACGAGGGACCAAAAAGTTAAGGATTTCATTTAATGAAAACTTGGAGAATGAAGTTATTTCATTTTCTATTCTTTTTTTGTTATCTATTCTTTCGTTTTGTGAGAATGTAATTACGGATTCTATTTTAGTATGATTATCTTTCAGATCAAGTAAATTGGATAAAATATACGATGTAGTAGATATCATTAAAGCTATAGAGTCAATATCTGGATTTTGTCCATATACCTCGCAAAAGTTGTTTTCATAATATATTGTAGTAGGAAGAGCACCATCGAATTTCTTTTTTGTATTATCATCTGCAATAATTGGATTGAAATTCATTTCTGGAGACCCTCTTCCATACAATAAAGGCTTTGTTTTAAAGTCAGAATGTGGAAAATTTGAGACTGATTTTTCATCTTTTGTTGTTGCAATTATTTGATTTGACCAAATTAAGAGAATTTGTTCAAGTACAATTTTAAAGTGTCCGGATAAAAATTGATCCTTGAGTATAAAAGCTGCATCTCTTGTCCACACTGCCTTATAATGACCGCCAGGATTTACACCTTTTTCAACTTCGTTTTGAGTTGACTTTATAAATTTATTTAAAAATTCCATTAGAATCTTTTTTTCTTCATCTTTTTGAGCTAAAGAATTCACTATAAAACCAGATCTTTGAGCAGACCTATTAAATACTTTTCAAAAATTGAAGATATATTTATCTTTAATATTTATCAATGATTTTGTCTTTTATTATAAGAGAAACATGGAGAAAATTACCGACGACAAAGATAATGGTAATAATAATGACGATCAAAAGAAAGAAAAAATAAATTATCAGTACAAATGTGAAGAATGTGGAATCAATTTTGGGAATAGTATAGGTGACATGGAAGAACATAAATTAACTTTTCATTTACAAAAGGGAGATATAGAAATAAAGTAAGAATAAATAATGAATATGAAATATAATCTAATAAAGGTAAATATTGATTTAATAGATTATATTATATTTTTATGCTGGCTGGTAGTATATTTGAGCTTTAATTTAACGAAATTACGTTAGCCTCTCGCACTGCTTGCCGTTGCAGCGTAGCGTC
>JALDXL010000145.1:0-5841 GCA_032155045.1 Nitrososphaerales archaeon | reverse complement strand
ACATAGTATACTCTGAAGAAAATCTCTTTGCTTTTGTCAAGTACTTTTTATCTTATTTATTAAAGTAATTAATGTATTATTGTTCTAGTTAAAATTTACTAATTAATCTAATTAAACTATAAATCTCTAATTTGTTATATAATAATAATACGGATTATAATTACTGATGTAACAAAATTACTCTAATATTAATATACTAAGAAGACGTAGTTTGCTAGACGTAATAAATATGATGCTAAAATATGATAAACATATGAAGATATTATCAATAATATTTGTTGGATTAATGATTCCGAATGTCATAGTATATGTTGAACATTCGCTCTTGGAACTTGATGAGTCACAAAATTCTAACGCACAAGGGATGGTAAATAAAAGTACAAGACAGATGGCAGAAGGTATATTTTTTGCATTGATAGCAATAGGATATATTATTGCAACAATTTTTATATTTATAAAACCAAATAATATGATCCCATATTATGTACTTTTAATAGGCACCGTAGCAATACTGGTTGTTTATTATTTCAGAACTATGACGGGAATTCCAATTCCTGGTACAGATTTAATTATTAAAGAATATACAGTAGATTACAGAGATGTAATAACAAAGATAGCACAACAAGCATTTGTGATACCATTAGCAATGATGTTACAAAGATTATACGATCTCAAGTACCAAAAAGAAAAATCTATTACAACAAAGAGATAGATTTATAGCTCGATCACTTTTTACACATTTATTTTTAATTAATAATCAAAATATAGATGCAATATGTAATACATAACGTAAAATGTTAGTAATACCATTTATATAAATCATCTTTTATTGTAATTAATATTAACACATTATATGATTATTATAATAATTGTGACAACACTAATAATCAAATTTACTAAAAAAATGAATTAAGTTGTTTATCTATTACAAAATAATATAATAACTTAATTACCATAGTATTAATATACTATTAAAAAAAAGTTTAGTGAATGACAAAAAACAAAAATATTATAAACTTTAGCATCCTAGCTATATTTTTAGTAGTATCAATACTATCAGTTCAACAAATTTATGCTACAGGATGTCCTACAAATTTTGTGTCTGAACATATAAAAAACGCAAAAACTGCACTTGAAAGTGGAAATACAGAAGAAGTTATGAATCAACTCGAATTGGCAGAAGAAGCACTTGGTATGGCTGCACAAGAAAGTGAATAGAGTATATAAATGACATAATCCGTAACACTAGATTTATTTTTTATTATTTTTTATATCTATGTCGATATCTAAATATTCTATTTATATGAATGAAATTCAAAAGATTAATCTTTTTCATTTAATTCAGAAAATCTAAATCTATTATTTTTTTTAATAATTTTTACAATATTTTGACACATATTTCCGCAGAAAAATTTATTAAGTATACTTCTTTTTGACAGTGGATAATAGTTTGTTATGAATTGGAATTACCCGAATAGAAAAAGAGAGAGAGAAGATGACAATGATGATGATGATTTATTTTCTAATACTCCAAAGATAGAATGGATTAAAAAATAGAATACTAATGGTAACTATATTAATTAGTAATAAAGTTAAAAATTTTAACATGCTTATTATTAATTATATTATTTAAATGCTTTAGGTTTATAATATAAAATTTATGATTTATTTTGTTTATTTTTCCAATTTGATC
The DNA here is from genome assembly GCA_032155045.1 of Nitrososphaerales archaeon. Classification (GTDB taxonomy): domain Archaea; phylum Thermoproteota; class Nitrososphaeria; order Nitrososphaerales; family Nitrososphaeraceae; genus TH1177. The sequence goes on along the minus strand of JALDXL010000145.1, from coordinate 4,148 downwards.
CAGAATAATATAATAATTATAAGTGATTTTTTAGTATCTAGTAGTATATGCGTTGGTCTATTGAAGATTTTGTTTATGGTGGAACTGATGGAGTTATAACAACTTTTGCTATTGTTACAGGAGCATTTGGAGCATCATTACCAGTGTCAGTTATTTTGATTCTAGGTTTTGCCAATCTTTTTGCTGATGGCTTTTCGATGTCAATTGGAAATTATTTATCTTCAAAGACACATAAAGAGATTATTGAGAGAGAAAGGAGAAAAGAAGAATGGTCCATTGATAACTTAACAGAAGAAGAAAGAGAAGAGATAAGAGAGATTTATAGAAATAAAGGATTTAAAGATGAATTGTTAGATGAACTTGTAAAAGTAATAACTTCAAAAAGGAAGGTTTGGGTTGATACTATGATGAGAGAAGAAATAGGAATTATTGACGATAAGAAGAATCCACGGGATACCGCAATAACCACTTTTATTGCTTTTAATGTCCTTGGTATAATACCTCTTATTCCATTTATAATTATTTATGCTATGGGAATCTTTACGATATCTGCAAATAATGCATTTATTTATTCAGTGGTATCTACTGGAATATCTTTTTTTATCATAGGAACAGTAAAAGGCAAAATTGTCACAAAATCAGTATTGAAATCTGGATTACATACATTAGTTATTGGAGGTATAGCGTCCATAATGGCTTATACTATAGGATATATTTTAGGTATTTATATTGAATAAATCTCCGATAATATAATTAGTGGCCTTCATAATTCTTAATCTATTTCTTTGCCGCAATGCGGGCACATCTTTTTTTGTAAATACGTTTTACCACTATATTCTGTCAGACTTTCTGAAAGTAAAATGATAGATATATCCCAAGGAGTTATTATTGAATCTCGAGATAATATACAAGGATGATCCATTTTATCCATAATCAAACAAACTTGATTAAGAGTCAAGTCGGTAGTAATTTCCTTTGTATACTCGAATTTAAATTGATTAATAGGGACATCTAAAAGATTATCCAAGTCTTGATATTTTAAGAGCATAGAAATTTCACCTAGAATTATTCTATCACTTATAAATTGGTTGGAATCTTCTAACATTAGTCTTCTAACATGATTTTTAAACATTCTATTGAGAATATCGCTTAATGATTCATCTTCCTTAAAAGTAACTATTTTCTTTTTAGGAAAAGATGAAATAGAAATACCGGATTTATATCGTTTACCAATTTCTAGCATTTTTCTTGAAGAGATAGAAAAATATTCATCATGTTGATTAGAAATAATAGAAAATGCTCTTCCGGTACTTTTCCATGTGTTGATTAAATCAACTAATTTGATCTTTTTCTCAACTTGAGGAAAATAGTTGAAAAAAATATCCTCAACCTTAGTTCTAAAATAAGAATCTGGTATGGTATTCTTTCGCAAATGAGATAAAATCTCGCGTCCTCCAATAGTCCCAATTGGGTTATTTTGACTTAGAACAATAATAGCATCTGCAGACGATTCTAAATATTGAGCACACATCTCTATAGCAACCAAAACATCTCTGCTTTTATCCAAAAATATACATGGTGTATCAAATAATGTTTGAGAAAATACTTCTTCCAAAGTTAATTCAGAAAGTTTTCTGTCGTTACTTATTTTTTCACACCTCTTTTTTTAAAACTATTTTATTTATATAAATTATATCGTATTTAACTTCTATTATGAATAACTCAAGATCAGAATTAGTATTATTTCTAATAACAAAATTTAGTTAAGAATATGTAATAATATAATTAGATTGTAGATAACGATAAAAATTGTTTTACAATAAGCATTCAAAAAAATTAAAATTTAAATCGTGCAATAAACAGAAATCCTTAAATTGACGACACAATAACCATTCTGTTCGAATATTATTGTTATTATTTAGAGTAATGGAACACCGAAAAAACATATCTTTAATATTTTTACTATCTATAATTATTACTATCTCATTAACTTGTCAAATAGGATTATTCCTTGAAGATACATATGCTACTACTACCATTGATAATATTTCTACTCATGAAGTTCAACATTCAAATTCCATTAATATAATTGAACAACAGGAACAAGAAGAAGCATTTACAACAACCAAAAAAATAACTATGATTTTAGAAGATACTGAAATAGAAATAGCACCAGGAGAAAAAGTAAAAACATGGGCATTTAATGGAACTGCACCAGGACCTACAATAAGAGCTACAGAAGGAGAAAATATCAGTATTGTATTCTTAAATAAGGGAGTTTATCCTCACACTATGCATTTTCATGGTATTCACGATGATAAAAATGATGGTGTATTTCCAGTTATAATGCCAGGAAAATCATATACATATAATATAACTGCAGAACCAGCTGGTGTATTGATGTATCATTGTCATGTACCACCAGTATCAGAACACATTAGAATGGGAATGTATGGAGCTTTTGTTATAGATCCTAAAGATAAGCCGTTAAAACCTGCAAAAGAGTATTACATGGTTATGAGTGAATTTAGTACTGATGAAAAAAATGTTACTAAATTTCTAGCTGATTATTATCCAATAAATGGTTATTCTTATCAGTATATGCAACATCCTATAGAGATAAATCAAGGGGATATACTCAGGCTCTATGTTGTTAATGAGGGAATTACCATACCAGTCTCATTGCATTTGCATAGCACAATTTTTGATGTATATCCATCAGGACTAATTTCCAATGAACCTTATCAAGCTCAGTCAATTCCAGTAGCTCCTGGTGACGCTACAATTATAGAAGCAAAATGGAGATATCCTGGCAGCTATATGTTCCATAGTCATGGATTACAAGAAGAACATGGAAATATGGGACATATACTAGTTAAAGAAAATACTAATGTTACTAAAATGACAAAAAGTGTTTCTATGTTTGATTGGCAATACGATTTGCAAAAAAAATTACAGCAACATCATCAAGCGAAAAAAAGATAATATAGAAAATATAAAAAAACAAAAAAATTGATTTTGTTAGACATTGTTAGATGACTGAGGATTATTGAAGACATCTAATTTATCTCAGACTCAATTAGGAAGAGTTTGCGAGAAAAATTTTTCTTCAAATATAATAAGTGATGAATTAAAATGGTTTAAGATTCTTAATCGAAGATAATTAATTCCTTAAATTTATTTAATAGTTATTAGGGGATTGATTACAGAAATTAATTTTGTAAAAGAAAAAGGTTTTAAAAGTATATCATTTTTGTTTATTCCAAATAAACCTATGATATTTTTTATTTCGCTAAAAGAGTTAGTGGTAGTAAATATAATTCTTTGATTTGGAATTTCTTTACGTATCTTTTTAATAACTTCAATTCCATCCATATCAGGAAGATGTGAATCCACTAAGATCATATCAAATTGTTCGTTTTCTCCCTTATCTTTTGAATCTAATAAATAGTCAACACACTTGCGACCATTCCCAACGATTGTGACTTTTATGTCTTTTAAACATTCTTTCAAGAATTGTCTATAAACATAATGCATATCGTCATTGGGTTCTGCAATAAGTATCTTTATTTGTCTATATTGTGTGATCAAATTATAAAAATATTCGAGATAATGTTCATCTTCAACATTTATTGTAGCATCATGAAAATTGTTGATTTTATTTCTTGTTATTACTTCTTGTTCGTCTGCTTTAAAGACATAGTCGAGATGAGGACAAATTACAGTAATATTTTTGTTATTACTTGACCATTCTAAGTTGGTATCTTGCCACCATTTTTCCAAATTTTGACATTCGTAAAAATATCGATTTTCAGCTAAATGGCATGCTGCGTCTGCAAAAGGTAGTATTTTACCTTTTTTTTCTTCAGAAATATGTTTCTTTAATTCATTAGTTAGTTCTATTTTTAACACTTCAAATAGTGTTAAATCCCCTTTGAGTGCAGATTCATAATGAGGTTTAAAATTTATAAATTTCAAATTTTTATTTTTTAAATTCTCATTATAATCTATTATTTTGGAAAAGACTGTATCTGTTAAGGAACTATCATCATATTTGTCTATATATACAGATGCATATATACATAAACATCCATTCTTTAGAGCTTCATTAATATACTTTACAATAACATTATCACGTTTTTTCTTAT
>JALDXL010000144.1:0-5845 GCA_032155045.1 Nitrososphaerales archaeon | reverse complement strand
ATTGCCGCCAGCGCCAATGTTAGTGTTAGTGTTAGTGTTATTGTTGTTGATTATACATTCAAAGTCTTTATCTTTCTTCTTATCGTATCCGTCATTGTATCCTTCACTACCACTACCAGATGAATAAGCGCCTACATATCCTCCTTCTTCTGCACCTGCTTTACCTTTATTACCAAGGATGATATTTCCAGTATTATTACCGTTAATATTTATGTTAGTATTAATACATTTTAATTTATTTATATCGACACTAATATTATCTTTAGATTTGTCATTATCTCTGTCTTTACCATATGGATCTTTTTGGTATTCTGGCTTGTAAGATGGGTAATCTTGTCCATAGCTATCTCTATATGGTTTTTTGTCATAGCTATCCATTCCATAATCTGGTTCATAGCTATTTCTGTATGGGTCTTTGTAATAGCTATCCATTCCATAATCTCGTTGAGCTTGTACATTTCCTAAAATAAATGATGGAGATGCTACAGTAAATGTTCCTAATACTAGTACAACTGCTAAAAATATTGAACTAGTTTTTTTAGTTGATAATAAATTTTTCAATATTTAGACATTTGAAACATTAATATATCTGAAATACGTCACATGATCTAAGATTTTTTGAAGCTAAAGTTTTGACTAATGATTTTTTAAATATAACTACACTAAGATAATTAAAAAAAATTAAATGACTAATTAATAGGGATTCTTGAACGAGCATTATCTCATTATAAATAAAACAAAAAAAAGTAACAATACTTGTTTAAGTAAATTAGTAATAGATTCTTGTTTTTTCATTTTAATTTTTATGCATATCTGAAAACAGACACATTAATAAAATAAAAATATTATTAAGAAATATGATAAACTTAATAATTTGTTTTGATAATAAATACTGGGTTTGGTAGTTGTTGACACACATTGCAGTGTTGACATAAAGTAGAAGATTTTTTTTATTCTTCTATTTATTTTTCTTGTTTTTAATTTTGTTATAATCTACAAGTCCATATTGTTGAAAAAGTTCAGCAAACCTTTCTCCTATTGCAATGTTGATATCCTTAACCTGTGAATTCAATTCTTCTATTTGTTTATCCCTTTTAACTTGTTCATTTAGCAAATGTTGGTTAACTTGTTGTAATTCTTCAATTTTAGTTTGCATATCAGCTCCTTGTCTTTCAAGTCCTTGTATATCTAAGAATGTTAGATAAGGTTCTACCTTTTTGAATATGTCTACTTTCTCCTTTTCTTTTTTTCTCCAGTATGTAGATCCAGTATGACCTATATGAAATTCTGAGAAGTCCGAATAACCTAAACCTGATATTGTGCTCTTTGCAAATCTACGAAATGAATGTAAGGTTATTTGACGTCTACCATTCTTATTATTTCCGTCTTCTCTATCACCCATTTTTATCCTATCTAAAGTTTTAGCAAAGTCTGCTCCAATGTTCTTGTATAAATTTTCTGGATTTGGATTTTTTACCCTATAAACCGAAAAGAGAAGATCATTTGTATCTTTTTCTGGAATTCTATATTCAGATATAGTCTTATTTGTTTTTTTATCTGTATTACAAATCCTTCTTTTTCTGTATTTAAAATCTAACCATGTTTTTATCTGCTCTTTAAGCTCAGTTGTAATGAAAGTATACCTATCTACTTTTGTTTTTGTAAATTCTCCTCTTATACCTAATTTTACTGGTTCTGATTCAAAATCAATATCTTTTATACGAATTGATAATGCTTCATTAGCTCTTGCACCAGTAACTGCTAATAACATAACGTAAGTTTTTAATTTAATATCTGAACAACCATTCAAGATTTTAACAATATCTTCTTTATCAATTGCTTCCTTATTTTTTAATACACTTTTTGGATATCTTACTTTTAGTTTAAACTTCCTTGGACTGATTTCAATATCATTGTATTCTAAAAATGTCTTAATTGCAATTATTTTTCCTTTAAATGTACCTCCAGATAAATTATAATTATCTTTTAGAAAAAGACAAAATTCATGAAGAATTTCATACGGATCAAGTTCTTTATTTTTTAGTTGTTCAAGTAGTTTGTCTACGTTATTATTATCATTGTTATTGTAATATTTTTTTGCAAACCTTTCAAAGAATGAAAGACGAGATTGGTATTGTCCTGCAGTATTCTTATTTTGAATACCTACATTTTTGACAAATTTTGCTATTGATTTAGAATCACTATGGAAATCTGCATGAAATGGTAATTACTTATCTCTAATAAATCAAATTAATTAATAAATATTTTGGATTCATAATGTTTTATACATATTGAACATATAATTTCAGATAAATATTCGACTTTTCTTACGATACAGTTTCAACCTTAATAAAAGAGGTAGAAAATGACGCTTTCAATGAAATTATAAAAAATATAATGGAAAACGAAATAAAGAAAATTGGATCTCAAAAATTAAAAGCCTTTATTGAAGATATAGAAAACGAAAAAATAGAATTAGAAGAAAATCAATATATCCTAAAATGGCTACAGAAAAATTAATAGAATTCCAATAGTATGTCAAATTCAGTTGATATATCTATTAGTTAGTTCATGTCATAGGATAATATAATTAAAAAATTTAAATAAAATTTCTATGAACTGAATCTTTTAATCTTTTGACCAGTTATGATTAGTTTGTATTTGATAGTAAATTACATTTAACTTAGAGATTTTAAATCAATCACAAAACGGTATCTTACATCACTATTTAAGATACGTTCGTAAGCTTCGTTTACTTTTTGAATAGGAATGAGTTCAACATCACAGACAATATTGTGTTTACTGCAAAAATCGAGCATTTCTTGAGTTTCGCGATACCCACCAATTAAAGAACCGGCAAGACTGCGACGTGAACTTATCAAAGAATGCGCACTGAGCTGAGTGTCTTTTTCTGGAGCTCCGACTATAACCATTGTTCCATCCAACCTGAGCAAATTCAAATATTGAGTCAAGTTAAGATTAGTTGAAACCGTATTGATTATAATGTCAAAATATCCTTCTAGTTTTTCGAAAGTTTTTGGATCTGACGTTGCATAAAAACTATTAGCTCCTATGTTCTTGGCATCTTGTTGTTTTTTAAGTGAATGACTTAACACAGTCACTTCTGCCCCAAGTGCATGGGCAATTTTTACACCTATATGTCCTAAACCACCAAGACCTATTATTGCAACTTTTTTTCCTGGTCCTGCTCCCCAACGTATAAGAGGTGAGTAAAGTGTTATACCAGCACAAAGAAGTGGGGCTGCATTTTCTGAAACAAGATTGTCAGGCATTCGAAGGATGTAGTTTTCATCTACAATTATTTTATTAGAATATCCTCCTTGAGTAGGTGTTTTACCATCTTTTTCTATGCTATTATAAGTTGTGATTACATTGCTACAATATTGTTCGAGCCCTTGACGGCAAGCATCACAGTTCCGGCAAGAATCAACAAAACAACCTACTCCTACTTTATCACCAATCTTCAATCGTGTAACCTGTGAACCAACTTGTGAAACTTCACCTACTATTTCATGACCTGGAACCATAGGATAAGTTGATTTTCCCCATTCATTTTTTACTTGGTGTATATCTGTATGACATATTCCACAATAGTGAATATCAATCATTACATCATGACCGAGGAGATTCCTTCTTTCAAACGAAAAAGGTATTAGAGGCGCTTTGGCTTCTTTAGCTGCATATCCTATAACTGGAATCATAGATTCTCTAAAAATAGTTCATAGTCAGTTATGAATCTAACTTGTTAATAAATAATATTAACAGATACTCTTAAATGATAATATTTATATTTACTTCGCTAAATATGCTACTATAATATAGGTATTAATTTTTAGTAGAACTATTTTCAATATAAAAAATTAAATTTATAGAAACCGAACGAGATGAACAAAATGCTGAGTAACTTTAACTTTAACTTTAGGCTCACAAATACCGCAAATACCGTAAATACCACTTTTTTCTTTACTCTGAAAATAAAAAAATATTTTTTCCACTCCACTGGAAATCAAAAATGGTTACTTCCGTTTCAATTTGAGAGAATTTTTTATTTTTTATTTTCAAGTATAAAGAAAAAACTGGTAAAACTGGTAAAAGTGGTAAAAAAATGGTCCAGAAAACAATACAACGAAGTGAGGAGATTTGACAAATGACTATTATTATTGATAATACAACTACTAAATCAAACAAACAAACAGATTTAGAATCATTCTTTCCTTCAATTAACATAGACAAAAATTTACCAAAACCTAAATAAGAAAAAAATGTTGTTACGATTTTTATTCAAAGATGTTCTCCTAATTCTGATATTTGGATATGTAATAATTGTACCTTGACTGGCAACAAATTTTTTTATGGAAAAGCATCCATGTAGACAGAATATTAAAAATAATTTTGCAAAAGTACAAAGATTACAAAACAAAGAAGGAGCTCTTTAAAATGTGAGTCTAAGATAAAAAAGAATTAGTAATATATATTATCAAAGTTTAGTGCATAATTATGAATTTTTTGGAAATTAAGATTTTTTTAAAAAGAATGTTGAAAAAACTTTTTTACTATTTAATTAATTTTTTTGGTACCCTTCCAATCTCATTCATAATTCCTGATCCTTATAGCATGATACCTAGTATGTTCTTGGCTGCTTTTATAGAAAATCGTATAGAAAAAACCAAATATCTTATTGCTTTAGGTTGGCAACTTCTTAATTTTGTAGGCTTTATTATATTTGTCTCACAGGCTCTAGTTACAAAAAATTATTTTGTCGGATTGGGAATTCTTCTAACACCAATTGTACTGGCCTTTGTAAGAGCCAAAGTAGAAAAAAAATAGGTCATGTTCTAATTGGTATGACTGGTTTTTCAAAGTTATACTATATAACTAGCAATCTAGTACCTTGTTTAAACGAACTAAAACAATGAAATGTTATAAAAAAGTGGGAAAAAACCGAACTATACTGGGATAGTTTAATATCAAAACCAGAATTGCAATAAATTTTTATCTTTATAAAAAATATTAACTATACTATTAAAATATTTTATATTTTTATAATAATATTATATTATATAATAAATTAATTTTATATTTGATAAGACTATTATGTTATTATATAAATAAGATTTTGTATTATATTATTTACTTTGTTTATAAAACTAAAATAAATAAAATAGTAGATAATGAACATTCGAATTTCTAATATATATTACCTTTTTTATATAACATTGAAGAATAAATTTACTTTATTAAAAAAAAGTAGTACAATATTATTGACAACTGTACTAGTGGTTGTAGGATTTATTGGATTATCCATCCCATCTAGTATCTTTGCACAATATTATGACGACTATGAAAAAAAATATGATTATGAAAAATATATGAAAAATGACGATTCTAGACCTATTATTAATAAAATTATTTGCAATAACATTAATAAAAATCCATCAGATAATAATAATGTAATCACAAATAGTATATCTGACTTAACTAATGTAGATTCACAATCAGGTCAAAGAATAAATCCAATGAATACAGACGACCAAGAAGGAAATTTTGTATCTATTTGTCAGAATAATGATAATCTAAACATTATCAATCCTACTTTAATTATTAATAATGGAACTACTATCAATAACAATACCTTATCTATTGGAAATAACAATACCAATAATCAGACAATTGATCTATCTCAAGATGCTTGTTTAAATGCAATAACAACTTCTCAGTCTGCTAATGTAGATAGTGGTGGCGGTAACATAAGTGATTCAGGAAATAACTTTGTTACTGGTACACAAAGTAATGATTGTACAGTTACTCAAACCCAATCAAATCT
>JALDXL010000143.1:0-5867 GCA_032155045.1 Nitrososphaerales archaeon | reverse complement strand
GACAAATGAACATGGATGGACAAATGAACATGGATGGACAAATGAACATGGATGGACAAATGAACATGGATGGCTAATAAAAATAAAAAAATACCAGTACAATTTTAATCAATTATATCTCTTATTTTTGTTTCCATATATTATACATTAAATTATATATAGAATTAAATCCTCTATATGGATTTGAGTATATTAAATCTTTGTTAGGAAGATTTATTTCTAGACAAATTTTACTATTTTATTATTACTCTTGATAAGAAAATCTTGGATTGTTTTTTTATTTGCAATTATTTTAACATGCGAATCAATTCTAATCGAGTATCTTACATTATTATTAGGAATTTCCCCATTGTCTATATCTGCTTTTAGTATCGCTATTTCAGGTATTTTTTTATTAATTATTTTAAAATTTATTAATAAACGAGAAACTCCTTTATTGCGTTCATTCAAAGACTTTATTCCTGCTTCTCTTTTTCTTTCTGTAGGTATATTTACATGGTATGATGCGGTAAGTAGAGTAGGTGCGTCTAAAGAAAGCTTATTAGCGGGACCAATCGAAATCATTGCGGTTTTACTATTAGCTAGAGTATTCCTTCATGAGAGATTAAACAAAAAACAATTGTCGGGAATCGCTATAGCATTGATAGGATTTGTAATTGTAATATTAAGTGATCATAATATTAATAATACCAGTGTAATAACAAATTTTATTCTAGTTGAAGTTGAATCGTTAAATTTCTCTGTATCTTTTGGTGATGTTGAAGCAATTATCTCTGCCATATCATTTGCATTGGCTGTGTTTTTTTTAGCCAAATTGTCATCGCGATATTCTCCATTAGAAATTTCCGGAATGTGTTTGTTCTTATCAGGTTTAATCTTAATTACTGTAATGTTAACTTTTAACCCTGAATTATCTTTTAATATGATAACATCATATTGGTATATATTTCTAACATTTTCACTGTTACCTTTAATAGGAACGATATTGTATGTCGAAGGCATCAAAAGAATAGGAGCTTCATTAACATCAACCATAGCATCATCTAGGATTTTATTAACATTAATTTTTCAAATACTACTCACTCAAATTGGAATAAGAAATAATTTACCAGATAATGTTTATTTAGCGTTAGTCGGTGGGATATTAGGTGTAGCAGGAATAATTATTATACATACCGATTTTTCTTTTTCAAAATCTACCCATTAATATAGATCTGTTTCTGTTGATATAAAAACTTCTTTTATACTTAAATAATCATATTCTGAAGTATTTTAGAATTATTATATATATATAGAGAGAGAAATGACTATTAATCTATATCTTTAAATTTATTACAAAAAAATTTTAATTAGTATTAGAATATTTAATTTAAATCTTTTAGACCATATAGTTGAATCCGAAATAAAATAAACTTATTAATGAAAGCTCAGGTTTTAGTAAATTTATGCTGATATTTAATAATATACAATGCTTTCAACCAAAAATTATAATACGATAATACACTCTCAAATTCATATTTTCATTGATAATGGCAATATAAAAAAAACTATTTTAGATACAAATAATCTAAATTAACCAAATCATTTATAAACACAAAACACGAATTTATATTATCTGAAATCTTGTATACTATGTGGCAAACCAGTGGAAAAGTCTGTAAACTTTACGTACAAAAAGTTTATAAATAATCTAAATTATGAATTCATTTTCGACAAAGAAAACTGTTTTCTTCAATTTCAGAGATTAGCAAGTGCATACGGAGAAACATTTGAACTTGAAGCTATCTATTCTAGAGAACATTGTATCTTAGCTAACTGACAGAATTTTGCGAATACTTTAAAACTAAGAAATTAGTATCAATACATAATTCTGCTAATTGAACAATCAAAAAAAAAATCCCGGTATACATACGAAAGAGAAAGAAGAACATAAAGACCAAATGATGTTAAATTGTTCTTTATGTGGAAAAAAATTATTTGCAAAAGAATCTAGTGACATTATAATCGAAACCATATCTTCTTCGAAATATCATTTTGATAGCCCTCAATGTGCTATGATGTTTAAAAGATTAAATCATGTCTATGGCGCAAATCTCAAAAACTTTATGGGCACGTCACAATATATTGCCGATCCATTTTGGGATAAAACTATTCCCACAGAGGATGAAATTAAGGAAATTAATCAAGAAACAAATAAACCAGATATTCGAGTTATTAATAACCGTGAAGAGGCATTAAAAACTTCCATACAATTAGTCAAAACTGCCAAAAATGAGATTTTATTATTATTCTCTTCAGCAAATGCATTTTATAGACGAATTGTAGGAGCAGATGGATTTGATATTGTAAGAGAAATATTTAATTCTGGACAAGAAATTAAAATAAGAATTCTTACACCATTTGATGAAAAAATTACTGATTTCGTAGATAATTTAAAGAATTCAATGAAAATAGATGTCAAATATTTACCTGAACCACTTCAATTAAAGGTTACTATTGTTGTAGTGGATAGGAGTCATTCTATGGCTGTCGAATTAGTAAATGATGATGTCGATAACTCTATAGATGCTATGGGATTATCTACGTATTCAAACAGCAAATCCACCGTATTATATTATGTTTCTATTTTTGAAAGTTTATGGAAACAAGCAGATATCTATAAAAAGGCAGAAGATCTGTACAGTCAACTTAAATATAAAAATGAAACACAAAGGCAATTTCTCAATATAGCAGCTCATGAGTTACGAAATCCTATTCAACCTATTTTGGGGCTAGCAGAAGTAATGCTTTCCAACAAGAACCTAAATGTAATACAACAAGAAGAATTATTACGAATTATAATCAATAATGCAAAAAAATTACATTTTCTTACAAATAATCTTTTAGATATAGCACGAATAGATGAAAATCTTTTCACATTAGACCTACAAGAGTTAGATATAGTAAAATTCTCAGACGAAGCAATAAAGGAAATAAAGAGTCAAATCACCGATAACAAAATCAAAATAATCCTAAAATCGAATGATGATTCAATAGATATTATTGGAGATAAAATTCGATTAAATCAAGTTTATCTAAATCTTATCAATAATTCAATAAAATATACAAATGAAGGAGATATTATAGTCTCTATAAAAAGAACCAGCAATAATGCCAAAAATAAAAAGGATAACAATGATGATGTCTTAATTCAAATTATAGACAAAGGCTTAGGAATCCCACCAGCTATAATGCAAAAGCTATTTTTGAAATTTACAAAAGGATCCAAAACTGGAACTGGTTTGGGATTGTTTATCTGTAAAAACATTGTGGAAGGTCACGGTGGTAAAATCTGGGCCGAAAATAATGTAGATAAAGGTGCAACTTTTAGCTTCACCATTCCAACTAAATCCAAATAGTAGTATCACAGTTAATCTATTTATTATATATAGATTTGTTAATCTGAATTATTGTCAATGGATTTAATCATATTATGAATAAATATTTTTATATGTTGATAGAATATTTTCTCATATATTAGTATCATGGAAAATAAGAAGAAAAGAATACTGATCGTTGATGACGAGCCTGGAACAACACTTCCTTTTAAATTAGGATTAGAAAATTATGGATATCAAGTCGATACTTACAATGATCCAAAATTAGCATTACATAATTTTACTAAAGGTTCTTATGATTTAGCTCTTGTTGATGTTCGAATGGAAGGAATGAATGGTTTTGAGTTAGTTCAGGAAATAAAACAAATTGATAAAAATCTTAAAGTTTGTTTTATAACATCTTTTAAAGCATATTATGACTCTTTATTGGAAGAATATCCTAATATGGATCATAAATGTTTTATTCAAAAACCAATTTCAATTGAAGATTTGTTAAAACATATAGAGAATGTTTTGTCTCACTAAATAACATGATATTATGATGATTGTTTTAATATAAGCAAAATACTATTGTAATTAGAATGACGAAGTGCATAGCATTTCATTCCTATAAAGGAGGAACTGGTAAAACAACAATTGCAGCAAATTTTAGTGCATTGCTGGCAAAAAAGGGTTATAATGTCTATTTGCTAGACCTTGATGTTTATGCTCCTAGTCTTGGATCGTATTTTGATATATATGAACCAAAAAAATGGATTAATGATTTTCTTCTAGGAAATGCTACTGTCGATGATGTTTGTCTAGATATAACAAAGAGGATTTCAAATGACATGAAAGGGACATTAAATGTAGGTTTTGCTAATTCAAGTAAAGAAGAAATTTACAAACTTGAGGGTAATGTCTCACGACAAAGCTCGCAGATGCAGCTACTTAGAAATTTTATCCTTTTACGAGAAGAACTCTTTGTAAAAAAAAATGCAGATTTTGTAATAATTGACACTAGTCCTGGAATTAGATATTGGTCAATTAACACTCTTGCTGTTTCCGATATAGTCATATTAACTCTAAAAATGGGAGATCTCGATATTGAGGGTACAAAAAAAATGGCTCAGGAAATTTATGGTGCATTTACCAAATTTGGAACATTATGTTATTTATTATTAAACCGTGGACCTGGTTATTGTTCAATTCCAGAATCTCAACATAATCCAGTTGCTATGACTATAGGAAAACATCACGGTAATTCAATACAATATGATTCACTTGAAGATTTATCAAATACAATTGATATAGGTGTAATTTCAGAAATACCTTGTTACTGTGATATTCAATTTAGCAAAAAAGAATTTCTAACTGGATTAAAATATCCAGAACATCCATTTACTCTAAAACTCTCAAATCTTGCCAGTAAACTAGAAACAAATGAAACTTATAGTCAGCAATAAAAACTAAAATTTTTTATAATAATTTATTTTTATCCTTTTTCCAGAATCATAGTGCCAACAAGGTTAAATACTTTAGGACTGAATACACGTTATGCAAAAAATCCATTCGACTTCAAATAGCATTAATGGACTTTTGGATAATATTGATATTTCAAAGATTAAACCATTTAGATATTCTTATAGAAAAAACATGAATGAAGATTTGCATGAATTATGCTACTCTATAAAGGAAAAGGGACTTTTACATCCTATAATTGTTAGGATGATCGACGATGGATATGAAATAGTTGCTGGAACTAGAAGATACAATGCATGTAAATTACTTGGCTGGAGAAAAATTCTTTCTCATGTGGTAGAATTGGATGATAAAGATGCATTCGAGGTATCGTTGATAGAAAATATTCATTCTAAAAACCTCAATCCTATAGAGGAAGCTAAGGCATTCCAAGACTATGTAACCAATTACGGATGGGGAGGGATATCTGATTTAGCAACAAAGTTAGGAAAAAGTGTTAGTTATGTGGATAAAAGAATCAGATTGCTAGAACTCCCAGAAGATGTTGTCGAGTCTCTTTCAGCAGGAAGTATAAGTGTGAGTGTTGGAGATGAATTACTTCCATTAAAAGAAAAAGAACAGCAATCAAAACTAGCAGAGTTGATAAAAAAACGTAAACTATCATCAAGGCAGGTCAGAGAATTGAAAGCTGAAATGAAAAACTCTGATGATCCATACGATGTCTTGGACTTTCAAACAAAAATTATCGATATAGATGCCAAAACACAAAAATCATTTGATAAAGCTATTATTGCTATTAGAGTAGCCATGAACAAGTTGGCTTCCGTTATTGAGGACGTAGAGGATAATTGGACTGTATATGAAATCTTATTACAGCACAAGAATATGCTCCACAATCAAATAGATATCCTTTATAAAGAAAAGAAAAAGATCTAGAATTATTTTCACTATTTTTATTTCTTTCATTATTACTTTTTTCAAAAAAATTTTTCGGCGCCGAAAAATTTTTGCCGATTTTGCTTATTTTTT
>JALDXL010000142.1:0-5888 GCA_032155045.1 Nitrososphaerales archaeon | reverse complement strand
ATTTTTGTATAAATAAAAAGGAAATAATAATGGAACAAATTAAAGCTTGTGAAAATTTAAGTAGATTCACTACTAGTAATAATGAGAAATTTGCACTTGAAAAGGAAATTTTAGAACTAAAATTAGCTCTGGTGATATTGCATTAGTAAAGCTACTTTAGCATTAGTAAAGCTACTTTAGCTCTATTACTAAAGACAATATCATTGTGTATTTTGTTATTTATTAGTTGAATGATTTTTTTTATCTAACTTTTCAACTATTATTCACATGGCACTTGCATAGATACAATATATTCTTTTTTGCCAGGGTCTGGATTACCATCAGTATTAGCATCATCAAAGAACTGAATATCATATTTCCCATCAACTAATTCGTCTTCAATATAGGCAGGTTCAGAAAAACCACCTGTACTGTTTGTTGAAAAATAACCAAATTCAGAGGTTGTTTGTGTTTCTGGGTGAACAAGTTTCCAACCTACATTACTATTCGGTTCAAAGCCATTCACATTTAAAGTCATTCCATACCCTGATACATCGCCACACCCAGGTGAGACTAGAGCATTTGGTTTCAATTGGGCGTTTGCATTAATAAATACTGACAGAGAAGATAGAAGTATTGTAATTAGCAGAAAACTGTATGCTATATTATTCATAGTTAATAGTATTATGTAGTTTTAATTATTTAATTTTACTATGAATATTTTCATTATAATAGAAATAGAAAAAAATTTAGATAATAAATACAGAATATTTATATATTAAGTTAAAAATGGAAAGGAATTGTAAATATTTTTATAACTAATTTTATTATTGCTAATTGCCATAATCCACGCTAAATTAAGCGTTATGACTTTTCTGAAATACTATATGTTTCAAGAATAAGAAGATGAAAAAAAATAGAAATAATAGAAAAATTTTTTATTTCCATAATGTTCTACAAAAGATTGACATATAAAACTAAAAACAGAAGTAAAAGAGAATGATAATATAAAAGATCAATAGTATTCTGATTTTTTGTTGAAATTCATCTTAATATTTTACTTTTATGAAACTATATTATATTTGTCCATTAGTTTTTATTTATATCAAAATGATACTACAATTTTAGAATGATGAGATAATAGAAATCAATATTCAATTCACAAACGAGGTACAAACATATGCATTGATGTCTAAGGTTTAGAATATCCTTAAATCTTTTCAATAAATATATTTGATTTTATCTAAAGAATCCTAATTATTATAATAATAAATTTTTATTACCTATAAAAACAGATGGATGGCAATATTAGGTATAATAAAAATGATAGATAAAGTGATATAACCTTATTATAAGATATATTATGATGAATTAAGGTGACAGAAAACTCTGTCAGGCATATTAATACAATTAAAGAAATGGAAGCCATGAAAGTTGAATATCAGATCCGCTGCAGTCATTATGAGCTCGAATTTTTACCTGTTGATAAAAAAATAACCTGTGTTATCTGTGGAAAAAATTGGTTATTTTTAGAAGAAAGGGGTTATTCAAAAATAAAATCAGCATACGTAGCAGAAAAAAATAGTGACGCTTCGTCGGAATAATGTATATTAGAACGGATCATCTAAAACATGACCTTCTATTGTAATGTTTTCTTTTACGTATTTTTTAATTTGTTCAATCGAAGAAATATTCAGAAACCGATTATTCCATTTATTAATAACTGCGTCCGTAGTATCATATTCTAAGGATAGTGCTTTTCTAGATCTACAAAATGCTTTCCATAAATTGATAATATATTCTGAATCAGCATCTGATATTTTGGTATCTAAAGAATCCATTTGTAATAGTTTTAATATAATAGAATTTTAATTTATTGAAATAATAATTTAATAAAAGTTAGAAATGTTATATATTTAATTTTTTTCGGATATAAAACTTCTTTAAATAGTTCAAAAAGACTATTAATAATAATACTATCATTACAGCTATCGTTGCCTGTACTATTGATGTAATATACAAATCCAATCTATTATTAAAAATTACAATTTCGATTGGTGCAATAAAAATTACCAAGAAAGCAGAAATTGCTAAAAGTGTGCACCAAATTATTCCAATAAGTGGATACAAACTAGACATTTAAATTCTACCACCCATAACGAAATAGTATTGAATAACAATTGAAATCAATGCTAAAATTGATGAGAAAATCGCAAGTTTGAAGATCTTTTTACCTAATTCATCTTCTGAAAGTGAACCGTCTACTAAAAGTAGTCGTAAGAGTGTGATGGGAGCTTTTCTATCTTTAGAAGCAGATAGTTTAAAATCATCAGTTAAGAATGTAGGTCTTGCAGTGATTTCTCTATGTTCAACTATTCTTTTTACACTAGAAAGAAAGAGAAATGAGTTAAATATTGCTGGAAGTAATGCAATAATTGCAATAAGTTCTGATTTGCCTGCTATCGCTATTGCTCCATACATAGCACCTAACAGCAAAGTACCTGAATCTCCCGGAAATATTTTGCTTGGAAATTTATGAAATTTATAAAGAGCAATAGTTCCAAAAAATAAAGAAAGAGATGCCAAAAAAACTTCTATACTTCCAAATATAAATACACTAATCATCAAAGGAATAGAGGCAATTATTATAAAACCACTAGCTACACCATTCAATACATCAATCGAATTGATAGTATTTCCAATTACAGGGATAGCTATCAGAATAAGTGGTATATACAAAAGCGGAATGAATGCATTCCCAAATATAAGATTTAGATTAGTATCATATGCTCCTAATAAGATAATAGGCAGAGCAGAAGCCACCAATGCCACGGGTTTAAACCAACCTGGCATTACTTTTTTGTCATCTATATAGCCTACTAAAAATGCAATAATTGTGGTAAGCAGAATAGCAAGACATTTTTCATTGAATGTTAAAAGATAAATTACTATTAATGATATTGTAATTCCAATTATTAAAACTGGACCTGCAGGTCTTGGGATCATCGGTTTTTCAGGTTTATGATAATCTTGAACAATACTTCCTTTTTCTCGTAGAGATATAATCGCTTTTGGCATAGCAAAATAAACGGTAAGAAATGAAATTGCAGAAGCAAATAACCCATAAATAAATACCATAATAAGTGAATTGATATCAGAAAATATCATATATTTAGCCACTAGTTTATTTCATTATTATATGTATATTTTACTAAAAATAACAAAAATTTTAGTCTCAAAATACAAGTAGGCTATCATTTATGTTAATGGTCCTGTCAATTGTCTTTTGATTTTTTTTGCAATTGATGGTCCAATTTTAGATACGTTAGATATTGTAGATTCAGGAGCAGATTTCAATAATTGGATATCGCTAAATCCAGCATTATATAATGCTCTTGCACGTATCCTCCCTATATCCTTTAACTTGATTAGTGGTAGCAATTCTTGTTTAATTCCGTACTTCGTTCTAATTCGCAGATTGAATAAGATTTCAAGAATATCATTTCTTTTGAATAATTTTGCAAATTCGTATAACGTATATAATAACCAGTCAGAAGATTCTACAATTCTATGCATATCACCAGGTTCAACTCCTAATCGATCATTTAGATTTCTTTCACCACTTTCGTTAATCCATTCATAAAGAGCCAAAAAACTTCTTGAACAGTTGTATTCATTTAGGTCAAATAATAGATCGTTATCAAGGTTTTTATTTACAAAGTTATGAAAATAATCCATATCCTTCTTTCTCAATGAAAGCTTTGGATAAAAATCAGAACATTCAGAAATAAGATGTAAAAATTTTAAAATGAGATTGTTATTGCTATATCCGTCTTGTACATTTTTAGTTATTGTATTTCCCGAATTATTTGTGTTTATTTTATTTAATGTATCTAATGCATTTTTAAATTCAACGGCCGTCAGAGGATCTATATACAAAACAGAGGTTTTTTTTCCAAAATCTGTCGAGATATACCTTTCATTTTTTGATTTAACAAGTTCCCAATCCTCAAGGGATTCCAGTGCAACATCTATTTTGAAAATTACTGTAGATTTTCTATAATTCTGAGCAAATAACGTATTTAAAAATAAATCATATAATTCTGATTTTTTCAAACCAGGAATAGTAGAAATAGTACTGAGAACATGGAAGCGTAAAGCCTTTTCATTAAAAAGTTTTGAATTAACAGGTTCTGGAGTTCCAAGTACATAATGATCATATAATTCCTCAGAATTCATTCCAGATTCTGGTATAATTATTGCCTCTCCAAAAGTATCATATTTTGGTCTGCCCGCTCTCCCACAAAATTGTTTATATTCTAAAATACTAATCGGCATATTTGTTCCTATATCGTAGTCATATCTTAATATACTTGATAAAACTACTCTACGTGCTGGTAAATTTACTCCAGCTGCTAGGGTAGGAGTTGCTACTAATAATTTGATTATTCCTTGTTTAAAGGAATCTTCGACTATTTCCCGTATAGATTGATTCAATCCTGCATGATGAAAACCTACACCTTTTGATACTAGACTGATAAGATTTTTAGTAATCTCTGTATCATCTGAAATTTTTGATATTCTTAATGATAATTTTTGAGCTTTTTCTTTCTGATCTTTATCTAATAAATTAAATATACCATCAACCGACTTTGTAGCAAGAGATACAGCACGTTTTCGTGTCTCCGAAAAAATAATAGATTGACCTCCATTTTGTAAAGAATCGATAGCAATTGCGACAGGGATAGAATTGAAATTATAGAAATTGTTTATTTTTATACTTGTGTTATTATTCATTCGTACCTTACCACTATCATATACACCTTCAATAAGGTCAGTAGGTCTCCAATTACTAGTGATCAATTTACAATCTAACCAATCAGATATCTCGTGGGAATTGGAAACCGTTGCACTTAATGCTAGAATTTGGGCTTCTCGATAAAACTTTTTAATTTTTGTTAACATCATCTCCAACGTTGGACCGCGGTCTTTGTCTCCTATTAAGTGAACTTCATCTATAACAAATAACCCAACATTAGTTAGTAATTCAGTATCATTTCTAATTAATGCATCCAATTTTTCATTAGTTAAAATTACTATATCGGCATTAAGAAGATCTTTGCCTGGAGAATCGTAACTTCCCATCGCAAGTTTTACAGTAATATTTTTCTTTTTGGCTGTTTTTCTTTTTTTTGATGAAGCATTTTTTCCTAGCAATGTATTTTCAGAAACTGTTGTTAAATCATTATCAATGTTATTTGCTAAATTAGAGTTTAATTCTAAAAAATCATGATATTTTTCAGTTGCTAAAGATCTAAGAGGTGTCATGTAGATGACTTTCTCATTTTTCTCTATTTTCTTTAGGGCAGCCATAATTGCTATGAGCGTCTTACCACTAGCAGTAGGCGATGTAATAAGTAAGTTTTTTCCTTTTAGAAGACCATTAGAAATAGCTTGTTCTTGAATTGGATAAAATGAATCGTAACCAATATCTAAAAGAATTTTTTGTAGGTTTTTGTCTTTTAACACTGATAGCGTCATAATCCCTTATAAAATAATACAGTTTTTATTTATTATTTGTTATTTTGGTTCACATTTAGCTAAGTTTATAAGATTACAGATTTGAATTATATATGTCTTATTTTTATATTATAATTTTTTGTATGTAATAATTTTTTGAAAATAGTAAAAGAAGTAATAATATCTGAAATCAGATGATACAAATGATTTACTTATAGCAAATATTATTATATATTAAATAAAGAAATAGTTCAATCAATTGCCGGGGTACCCAAGCTAGGTAAGTCAATGACCCTAAAAGGGGTCAGCCTCGAGATCATGAAATTTAACTTGACGTGCTAGCTGATGTCCTCTTGGACTCGTGGGTTCGAGTCCCACTCCCGGCGCTC
>JALDXL010000141.1:0-5895 GCA_032155045.1 Nitrososphaerales archaeon | reverse complement strand
AAAATATATGAGAAAAAAGGAATAACAAAAGATAAGGATATTATTACTTATTGTAGAATAGGAGAGCGGTCTTCACACACATGGTTCGTATTAAAATATTTGCTAGGATACCCGAATGTTAAAAATTATGATGGTTCATGGACAGAATGGGGAAACCTTATAGGTAATCCTATCGAAAAAGGAGAAACTCAATAATGAAAAGATTATTTTAATTTTAAATTCTAAAGCTCAATTTTGCTTTTTCATTCTATAATTAATTTTTTTTATTAATAGTTAAGATATAAGATACTACTCTGATTCTCTATATTAAATAAATATACTATATTGAACTTAATTATATGCAAAATTTGCATAATTGATGAAAATTTATCCGTAATTATTACTATTTAGGCGAATAATGAATATACCAAAATACCAATATAGGCATACTAATAATCAAATTTATTGTGCTCGATCAATTATCTGATAAACGTATAGATGATACGAAACCTAGGAATCAGGGAATTTCTTATATCATAGATAAATTACAGGGATTCGATAAAGAAAACTTCACCATTATTTCTCCATTGATAGACATTGTAAAAATATATGGAGCATATCCCATGCTTATAACCGATGAGCAATTAATTGACAGGATTAAGTTTTATCATGAAAATAATGTTCTGGTGTCTGCTGGAAGTACTTTGACAGAATATGCCATTAGAGAAAATGTTTTTGAACAATTTGTAAAAGAATCATCCTCTCTTGGCTTTGACATAATCGAAATAGGAGAAAACAATATTCAATTAAGTTTAGATCAAAAGAAAAAAATATCTAATTTAGTCAAATCCTATGGACTAAAACATCATTGGAAAATTGGTAATAAAGATCCTAGCAGGCAATTGACTACGGAAAAAACTGTTACAAAGATTAATGAGGCTTTCAGTGTAAGCCAAGATAAAATCATTTTAGAAGCAAATTTAGGATATAGTGTTGGCATATATGATGAAAAAGGCAATATTAAATGGAGTATCTTGAGCGCTATCACATCAGCTTTATCTCCTGATAATATTATATTTGAAGCTCCTCTTGAAGTGCAACAAGCAGCATTGATAGCAGAATTCGGTCAAAGAGTAAATTTAGCTGAAATAAAATTAGATAATGTTGCATCAATTGAATCGCAAAGAAGAGGATTTTTATCAAAAGCAAGTTTTAGTATTTCATCTCTTAAAAAGAATCCCAATGGAGGTCCAGCTACAAAATTCATCTACTTTATCTTGCAAAATAAAAGTCCACTTGAACAAAGCGACCTAATGCATCTTACTGGTCTACCAAGAAGAACCGTTCAGGCATCAATTGAAGATTTAAAAGAACAGGGTTTAATTTATGAAAAAAGCAACCTTGAAGACATTCGAAGAAAGGTATACCATCTTGCAAAAGAAGGATGGGTTTAATTTACATTTTATAAAAGGAACAAATAAGATAATTTAAAAGTAATCAAAATATTCAAGATATATACAATTTATTCAACACAATTATATGAAATCACCTTATTAATTTAATTGTAAATATGGTAGTTTTCTTGAATGTGTTAATAAGTTTTTGATTATTCATTTAACAAATTATTTGATTTAATTTCATTTATTTTTTCTTATTTTTTTATAGAAAAGTATATGATAAAATCAACCAATATTGAAATAAATAATATTCAATTTCTTAATGCTGTCTTATTTTTTAATCTTATTTTATCTCCCTTACAATTAGGACACCTAATACGATTATCAATAACAAGAAGATGTTTTGATTCAAAATATGATATCTCCCAAAAACACGATAAACAACTAATAGAATAATTATAATGTGAGAAGGATATTTTATTAAGATGCTCTTCTATGTATATCATTTCTTCAATCCATTTCTCTATTTGGGCTTGATTAGTAATTTGAACCGTCATTAATCCTAAATTAATAATAACTTAATATAATCAATTCTAAACATGTTGTTTAATACAAATAGATGTAAATAATGCATAAAAATAGGCTCATGAAAATTATAAAAATATAATTACATAATGCTATTTTGTCAATAAAAAATAATATTATGTTTATAATTTTTTAGAATATTATATATAAATTAAGTTAGTAAGAAGTCATGTGTATACTTCTCACTAACCTAAGATGATTGGATTCAATGAATTCATGCCAGTGTTTTTGTGTCTTTCAATAACTGCAGATGGATAGCATATTTCTATGTAGTAATATAAGCAATATAATTGATTGTAAATATGCAAAAAAATAGACTAACATGTAAATTAAACATATTATATTATGACGAATTTGATAATTAGATAATTAAAGCCTAATTTCTCTTTATAACTATTAAATGATGATACTGTGTATTATAAGAAATGTGAATTATATTATCATGTTTATCACAATAATGAATTACCCAAGGTGTCTTACCGATAATAAAGTCTATGTTAGCATATCTAAAGATTAACAAACGTAACAGCCACTACAAAATTTAAAGCAAAATACTACCTAATAATTAATACTAACTAAAACCTTATAGACACTATTATTTTATTTCCTTTGTTAATTTCTCATTTATCTTGTTACTAGACTTTTATATCTAAAATTGAAAATTTTTAAATGTTCTGGAAAATATTTCTGACATATTTTTTAAATTTTATTTGAGAACCTTAATTTTTTTAATAATTTTATGATAAAAGATAAAATAGTTAGTTGTCTTATCTATATTGAGCAAATTTCGATGAATTGATTTTTCCGTCTTTACAAACAGGACAGAATACCGATTTCTGTGTTATATCCAAATACCCTGAAGCTTCATAATAAGAAACATTCCATAAACAAGAATTACATTTTAAATAATACTTATACATGTCAATATTCTCATGGTGAGAAGTGTTTTGTTCTTTGTTTGTGATACTAATTATATTTTCTAATCCGCTTTGTCTAGATACAGTAGCCATAACTAATGTATTACAATTAAGATATATAATTAAATCTAAATATGCTATTTCAACTCAATATATGTATTCATTGCGTATTAGTAAAAATATGATATGATACTTTACAATAGTGGGTAAGAAGGTTCGTGAAAGTCTATTAAAAAATATCTATTTTTTTCATCTAAAATTTTATACAGATTAAATATCTGGTGAAATATTTTTTTATACAGTTATAAATACAAACTTCTAGAAAGCTAATATCTCTTTTCCAGAATGTTATTTTTTCATATAGAATAATGAAGTAAGAAAATATCTAAATTCTACATATAATTACAAAAAGATACACATATCGTTGCAATAATATACCTTTTTAACATATTGATTATATGGCACAAATTGTAAAAACAAAATATGCCCATCCAGAGGTTCTGGTTGACACCCAATGGGTAGAAAATCATTTAGAAGACAAAAAAGTAATGATTCGTAAAGAATCTAATATAGAAAAAAAATATTACAATAAAAGTAATTTTAAATTTGCATTTTGTGAATCATGCTTTTGGATTGCATCCATTTTAAAAGATGTTATTAAAATTAATAAATGTCCAATATGTTATAAAAAGGATATATTTTTAGAATCAATACCAAATTTATAACTAAATTATTTTATTAATTTAAATAATTATAATCTTAATAAATTTTTTAAAATATCATATTGCTCATTATTACTGCAGGTTTCAAATAAATTTTGGTAGAATAAGAATAGATTTGCTTTGTACAAAGAGATCTAGAGCAAAAAATTTGTAATATTGAGAATCTAATTTTAATTCCAACCTGGAAAATCATTGTTGGATGACTACAAATTCATAAAGGATTATTACTACACTGATCGAAGTGTCTTGACGAATACATCAATCAAGATATGTTTGTAATCTTAAATTTAATTGTTAAAAAAAATCTAGATATATCAAAGATAAATTTGTAATAACTCAATTCAGATAAAACTGATTGTTATCTTCAGTTGGAGGGCATTTTTGATCATAAAGATCATGATCAAAAATCGTCCTCCAAATCCGAGGTCAAACTGAAAATAGTTTCTATTCAAAATTTTTCCTTCTATTGACAACAGGTATGTTAATTCTTATTTGGTTACATAATATATATAATTGATTGTAAATATGCAAAAAAATTAATAAATATGATATCTATACATATAATCAATAAGCTCGGTTAAGTGGAAAAGGCGTAACTATCGCTCAGACAGTCTAACCTATTATGATTATAGGATTTGAATGAAACAGAAAAATCCAATATTATAGTTGTTTATTCTTTGGATTTGTACTATCTTCGCATCACTCTTTGTATTAAAAAAATTTTAGTAAAATCTCAATCCATGGAAAATAAATTTCACGTTGTAGCTTGAGTCAGTCATTTGCATAATATCCAAATTTACAATAAATAGTAATAATATCGACGAAATTATTATCTCGATTGGCTATCATTATATATGATTTAAGCATTTGAATAAAATCAGTACATCTTTATGTCCGAATTTCTCTAATAGAAAAGAGAAAAAATATTGTTGCAAAATAATACATTGAACGCTTTTATTCAAATACCTGAAACATAAACTTTAAGCTGATGTTAGAATGTGGTAACCTTATGCATGAAGTTTAATAAAACTAAGGCATTGTTTACATTCTCATTTAGAGAAGTAAAAAGAGACGAGCCAATTAGTATTTGATACAGAATGCGAGATTTTGATGATTACTATAGATACATGCAACAAGAAGGTGAGTTTGTTTAATAAATTTTTATTAAATAACACCAATTTAAACATAATATTTATTATTTCCATCTTTATCTAATTATACATATGAAATTATCAAATAAAGATACTAGTTATTTTTCTACTATGCACATGAATTTTATGTTTATTATAGGCATCCTTATTGTAAGTCTTGTATTACCTAGTATAATTTATGTTAAAGCACAATCAGATTCTACCAATATATCAAATAATACACTATTTGTAACTGGATCAGCTACTACTAATTCAAAAACAGATAAAGTTACTGTCTTATTAGGAGTAGAAACAACTGATAAAACTGCAGAAAAAGCATTACTTTCCAATTCAGATTTGATGAATAAAGTTATTAGTACATTGAAAGCCGCTGGACTTCAAGAAAACGAGACAAGTACATCTTCATTCACCATTAATCCAAATTACAATTATTCAGAATACGGGTCTAAAGGAAATTTGACTGGGTTTACAGTATCAAACTCAATTCAGATTACAAGCTCAAATATAGATCTGATATCTCAATGGATTGATAAGGCAGTACAAACAGGTGCTAACACCGTGAATGAAGTTTATTTTAGTATATCACCTACTAAGTTAGAAGAAATAAAAAATACCTTATTAAAAGATGCAGTTGCGAATGCTAAATCTAAAGCAGATATTGTTGCTACTGCAGCAGGATTAAAAATCATTGGAATAAAATCAATAACCGTAGGAGAATTAGGTTTACCACCAGGTCCGTTACCCGTACCAATATATTCTAAATCTGTCAATATGGAAGATACCTCTTCGACACCTATCCTTACAGGACAACAGGAAATTTCTACAACCGTAAGTATTATCTATTTTTTAGGTAGATAATTTATTTTGTAGTTATTGGTTTTTGAACCTTTTTTATAAAGTTTAATTTTCTATTTCATGGTTTCATTCTTTATCGAATAAAAGATAACGCTATTAGATGTATATTTTAATTTGTCAGATATTTAAAATTCTTAATGCTATCAGATTATTATATCAATATTTTTGATAGTCATTTAAATAATTACATAAACCTTTCAAGACTAATTTTTTGATAATTTCTTTTTGTGAGCTATAACCACATCATTTAGGTATTGATATTAAGTTTATGCCACTATATTTTATTTAT
>JALDXL010000140.1:0-5921 GCA_032155045.1 Nitrososphaerales archaeon | reverse complement strand
TTTGTAAATATTGATATTAACGGTAAAAAACTGGAAGTAAACTTTTATCCAAATGTAGGCGGGAGTAAACCCAATTATCATAGTGTAAATTATCAAAATAATCAAATAGATCAGTTTACCATTTCAAAGGAAAATAACCCAAATACCAATTAGAATGTCGTATCCTACATCGAAATAATCGATAAAAGACTTTGATAAGGTGTCTCAATGTCTGAATGATTTCTTTTTTCAAGCTATAAAACTACTTGAATATAATAATATCCGATAATTTCTCAATTTATACAAATATATGCATTTTGTTGTATCATTTTAGGTTTTTTGCTATCATTGATTAATTTCCATTTATTAGCATCTTTTACGGCATCTATTTCACAGGATGAAATATGTTTAATGGTTTCGTTTACAATAGGTGACATAATAGAATTCGGAAATTGCGAATGACCTAGACCAAGTGCGTGACCTATTTCATGTTTAGCTATATGCTTTAGAATATTTTTATTTAATTCTATTCCATTATTAAATTTAGAAATTGAAATTTCAACATTATCTATAAATCCTTTCTTACCAAAAAATATAATTGCTTCTCCTCCTTGCTCATCCATCAGATCGTCTTCTAATACTATTTCTATATCTGCTTTAGTCTTATCATCGTTGACTTTTTTAAAATGAATATTATTCAAGTTTTGTTCCCATTCAGAAAATGCTGACTCAACTATCTGTTCAAAATATTTATTGTTAGTAATACTAGAATCTTTTTTTATACTATAAGTCAAAACATTGTCTTTTAATGCTGTTCCCCACGTACAACAAATATCAATTTTTTTCCCAGTTAATTCCTGTGAGTATATTTCATTAAATTTTATTAGTATAAAAGAAAATACAAACAAAACAAAAAACATTAATGAAATCAGAATTAAAGTTTTCATATTGCTCTATTCACTTGAAAATCCATAATCTTTTAACTGTTTCTTCTATTTTTTTATAGAAAACATTTATTAGATATCTAGTAATATTAATAGATTGTATTCTTTAAACTTTTATTTCAAAACTATTTCCTTTCAATATATATTTGACTTCAAACTAATTCAATTCATAATAATAAATTCCTAAATTGTTCTAATAAATAAAATATGACTTTCATTTCAGACCTCTGATCATTATTACGACCTAGTCTGTTGAATCTTAGGGTGTTCATATTTGGGTGTCAAAGGAAATGTTACAAACCCTTCGACACCCACCCCAAAGCAATGCAATCTGATTGGGTATTGCTATTATACAGATTTAGAATAAAATACTGTCGATTCTTAATTCCAAAATAGGTACTCTAAAAAATATATATAATTTTTTGGTAACAATCTTGTATCACAAATGATTTTAATATGTTTGATGCATTATTGCTAATAAGCAACAAAAATCAGTACTTTCAAATATGTTAAGGTAAGCTCTTCACATCTATATTTCTCATTAATTCATATTAAAATTCAAGCTAGAATAAAATAAGTATGCATACTTACTATTGACAGCTTTTTACTTCTTTAACATTTTCCTTTTTTCTTTTGTCATTTTTTGTGTATTTTTTGGTCTAACTGTAATTAACTTCATGTTTATGCAATATTTTGGTCTTTTTCAATGTATCAAAAAATTGTATTAGTTCCTAAAAAAAAGAAATCTCAAAGATTTCAATATTTTTCATTTGATTATAGGTCGTGGTTATAGATGGTCTAAAAGTATGTAATTCTGAAGTTGTTATGTCCGTGTACTCTACTTCGTCATACAATGTTTTGAATGAGCTATTCAAATGAATGATTTGACCAATTAATAGCATATTTATTTAATTATAAATATTTTATTATTTAAAGTCCGATAATGCGGTAAATTATGACTACCAGTTATAATGTAGAATCAATACCATTTATGAAATATCATTATAGATCAAATATTTTTGTATATAGTATTTTCCACCAGAACATAAAATTTATTTTATGATATCTTATGCTATAGGCTTGAATACTTGAATAGTATTGGCTCTTCTATCAGAAACATATACATTCCCATCTGAATCTACAGCAAGATGTTCAGGATCAGTAAATTGACCATTTCCCTTTCCTAACGACCCAAATTTTGTAATAAATTTTCCATGAGTATCAAATTTTTTGACACTTGGGTTACCACTGCCAATATCACCTAATTGTGGATCATTAACATATATGTTATCGTACTTGTCTGTAGCCATATGTTCCACTTCTGAAAACTGATTATTGCCTGATCCTGTAGAACCAAACTTGAGAAGAAAATTACCATCACTATCAAATTTTTGAACTCTGTTAGTTCCTCTATCATTTACAATCAAGTCACCATTTGAATCTATAATAACAGTAACAGGCAGACTAAATTGTCCATCTCCATTACCTAGTGTTCCCCAGCTCTTGATAAACTTCCCACTAGAGTCAAATTTTTGAATACGGTTATTCTTTGAATCTGCAACGTAGACATATTTTATATCCTTGTCTACGGCAATCTGTCTTGGATTATTAAATTGGCCTTCTTTTGAACCAAAAGATCCAAACTTAAATAGAAAATTACCGTCTTTATCAAATTTTTGAATACGATGGTTTCCTCTATCTGCAACCCAAACATCACCGTTAGAATCAACATCTACACTATAGGGTACTGTAAATTCACCATCTCCTGTCCCTTTAGATCCCCATTTTTTTATGAAATCTCCATTTTTATCAAATACTTGAATACGATTACCATCTCTGTCTACAGTATAAAGGTATTTTTCTGTTGGATCAAAGTCTAAATCGTGAACTCTTTGGAACTGACCGTCTCCAGTTCCTTTAGACCCCCATTTTTTTATAAATTCATATTTTGTAGCCGCTGGATCGAATGCAGCTGCGTTTGCTACAAAAATCATAGAAAAAAGCAATAAAGCTGAGACAAGACTAAGGGAGATAGTAAAATAGTAAATGCAATGATTATTATCACACTTGTTATTGTAATTATAATTTGATTCACTCTGTTTTATTTTATTAGTAACCACTTTATTGGTATTAAAAAAATATAGTTTATTCTTAATTGAATATAAATTCAGAAATCGATTAAAACTTGGTATTATTTGCTTCATTAACATACAAGAAATAGATAAAGGTAGTTTAAATATTATATGATACAAATATGTAATCTAAAGTAGTTAAAACTTATAAATGAGACTATATTCATTATTATAATTGTATTAGACATATTTAGTCACTTATTTAATATGATGTATAATGATTTAAATAAGGTATTAATATATCTACTATATCTGTATGTTATATATTTCCATTTTAGTATTATTAATAATCTTTTTTATTAATATGAGTTGTATTAATCTGTTTGTATCAGCACAAATTATTCCAGAAGATCGTAACAAAAATGACTCAAGTTATATACCACAGATTTATCCAACACAACCAACAGGAGAAGAATATAGATTTAATAAATTGAATCCTAATGACTTGATCCAAGTAAATGAAACTGAAGATCCTACTGTTTTTTCAAAAAAAAATTCAGATGGTAGTTGGAGAGTAGATAGTGGTAAGACACGTATCGAAATTTTTACAAAACAAGCTGGTACCTTATCTGAAGAAAATCTAAAGAAAAAAGCTACAAGTTGGAACTATGAAGAACTAGGGAACATTGGATATTGGTTGAATTCAAAAGATTGGAAAAACATAGAATTTACTCTTATCTTTAAATTCGATAATGCATCAAATACGAATAATAACGTCTATAATAATGGAAATGATAATAACAAAACTAATAAAAATATAGAACATGATATTTCTATTGTTACTAGATCTATTTTCCATGATGCTGAATCAGCCTATTCTAAAGATGATATTGATAAAGAGAACAATAATATTCAAAATCCTCCTTACTATTGTGGAGGATCTAGCTATCATCATAATATCTCCAATGAGGGTCATGTAAGAATGAAAAAAGAACAATTTCACGTTAAATATGACAGCGGAGAATATGTTAAAAATGTAAATCTTGGTGATTTGACTAATAAGATCATAGGATTAAAAGCTATTTTATTTAATTCTGATGATGATAAAAAAATCAAACTTGAAACATGGGTCGATACAGAAAACGAAGGAAGAGGACCATATAAAAAAGTTCAAGATACAACAGATACTGGTAAATGGGGTAAATTTATGAAAATCTGTGGTGCTGAAAAGAAAGGTGCCGTAATCTCATGGGGATCCCCTGACATAGTTATAAAAACAAATGATGTAACTTTTGATATATACGATATAGAATCAAGAGAAATAGTTCCTCCGAAATTTTAAATTTATAAATGTTGTATCTGAATAATAGTGATATAATAATCTATATGCTATGTTTGATTCAATGAATATTTCTATTTCAATAAAATGAGATAAATATATCGTACATGGCTTAAATACCATCAATAATAATTTTAATTCATTAGTTTTGCTCTCTATAATCAACCTATATGAGCCCATCAACAACTTTTCTTAAATATTTTCAATAACATAAATAGCAAATTAATAATCCGATAATTATTCTATTATGGAATTATGTAGTATATATTACTGAACGATTCAACTAATTCTAAATATAATTAAAAAGTTATTTAATAAAATATGAAAGAATCAGCATTAATAAAAATATTTTTGATGACTTCATTAGTCATGCTGGTGTTATTAAGCAGTAGTATCAATAATTTTTTAAATGTAATGGCTTTTGAAACTGATAATGATGATGAGTATTTTGATGCTTATTTTAACCAAAAAAAATCAACAGAAGAAATTGTTGTAATAGAAAAATTAAATCTTAATGAAAGAAATAAATTAGTAGTTGTGTCTAATGTGAATCTTCAAAATATTCAAAAGATAGGTAAACTTAAAATAGTAGCTGTTATCAATGGTGAAGGTTTTATCAAGGATATTCCTTTAGATGAAATAGATGAAACAAAACAGAAATTACGAGTTAAATTTGTTATGAATAATGATAATGAATTTGTTAGTGCTGACAAACTTGATGAATATTTTGTATGTGCTTATCATCTTGAAGACTCGACACAATATTCCAACTCTTTACCTTTTTTTGATTGTGATGAAGGAGATCTTGCAGGTTCAGATGCAACAACTATCGCACGTTTATTTAATCCAACATCACAAGTTTACGCAAAAAGTGCTTATTATCATGATATGAACTCACCGTCCAAAGAAACATCATTTGCCACTTTAAGTGATGGTTATACTCCTATTGAAGATGAATATTCTCTTATGGAAGACGGTTATACTTCTTTGGAGAATGATGAATATGCTAACTATATCATGTCAGATAATAGCGCAAAACTTGATTATAATAATCAAAATTCAATAAATCCTAATGAAGAAGTTATAGATAATAATTTCAATAGTAACAACAAACCAGTCAAGGTGAAAATAATTGTTCCGATGGAAGATAAAAAGAATGCCGAGAAAATCAAAATCATGGCTATGCTAAAGGGACAAATAAAATCAACAGTTATCGATGATGTTCAAAAAGAATTT
Organism: Nitrososphaerales archaeon; assembly: GCA_032155045.1. Lineage (GTDB taxonomy): Archaea > Thermoproteota > Nitrososphaeria > Nitrososphaerales > Nitrososphaeraceae > TH1177. Next base: position 351 of record JALDXL010000140.1, on the reverse strand, counting down.
GATAAAATTGGAGGATATACAATTGAAAGAACATTTTCTTTTGATAGAAATACAGACATGGGTCCAATACAGGTTGGAGATAGATTCCATGCATGTGTAATAGGACAGGATTTGAACCCTCCTGAAGGTTCAGAATGTGAAAAGAAATTAATTAAATATTTGGATAATCCCAATCCATTAGCAGTACGTTAAGAAAGTTGTTCTAGGGCAAGTTTAAATAAATCCACTAGACTTCTAACTAAATTGTTTTATAGTCTTGGTGAATGAGCCCTGTGTCTTCCATTATTATTCTTATTTTATGCTTAGATAGTATTATAATTTATCCTGATACAGATACCTTGATTTTTAAAT
>JALDXL010000139.1:0-5934 GCA_032155045.1 Nitrososphaerales archaeon | reverse complement strand
TTGGAACTTGCTGAAAAATATAACAAACCTATTTCAATTCATTCGAGAAAATCCCTTGATGATATATTACAAATATTATCTACATATAAAATCAAAAGATCTTTATTACATTGGTTTGATGGAAGTAAAAAACAATTAAAGAAAGCTATGGATATGGGTGTTTTTGTATCATTTGGGCCAGTTTTATTGTATTCTCCAGATAAAAAAGTTCTCTTAAAAAAGGCAAATATTGATAAAATCCTAGTGGAGACAGATGGCCCAGTAAGGTATTCAAATTGTTTTAATTTCCTGCCTTCTTCTTCAATATCTCATCTTTTTAGTGTAATAAAGTGCATGGGGGATATTTTGAATTTGGATTTCGGAAGTATTTCAGAGTTGTTAAAAACCAATTCAGAACAATATTTAATGAAATCAAGAAATACGAATATTTGAATATTAAATCAGTAAACTATTTACCTATTTACCATTAATATACTCTAAACGGTTATGTAAAAGAATAATTCAATGTATTTTGAATTTTATACCTTTATGAAATAAAGAAATATTGAGAAAAAATTTTGATTCTGGGTGATTTATATATTAAATTCAAAAATATGAATCTATTAATATGATATCTTAATTTAATTTTTTACCTATGTCCTCTAAAGCAATTTATTTTTATAGTTTGGTCATTGCAGGTATTTCATTTATAGCTATAGGAATTGTATCAATATATTATTCAAACTCGTCAGTGAGTGTAGATGTAGACGGTATTATTAAACCAAATTCAATCGATACTCTTTCTCCAAATATGGAAAGTGGAAATACTGCTTTTATATCTGCTTCCGGATCTATTTTTAATATGTCTATAACATATCCTAATAAAACTACTGCTGTTTTAACAGAATCATCAACAATATATTCGTTGAATCTAACAGCCAAGGAACCGGGAGAATATATTATAAAAATAAGCAATTTAGGAAAATCTGATGTTTTACTTGCTGGTTACTCATATACAAAAGCTAACAATATTACGATTATTGGTCAAACAATGCTAATAATTACTGGTGTCATAATATTGATGCTTGGTATCAGAACTAGAAATTATAATTAGAAAATACCTTTTTGATATGATCCTAATAATTTAAAGAATTTTGTTTGTATTTTAATTCGATTTATAGTTGAAATTACTATTTCATCATTATAATGACCATCAAAGTCTACATAAAAATAATATTCCCAAGGTGTATGTTTTGTAGGTCTTGACTCAATTCTTGTAAGATTTATATTCTGATGATAGAACTCCTTTAGAATTTTATATAGAGATCCTGGTTTATGTTCCAATGCAAATATAATTGAAGTTCGATCATTTCCTGAAGATTTAGTTAATAAATTTTTAGATAGAACTAAAAATCTAGTAAAATTATTTTTCTTATCTTCAATTTCTTCTTCTATTATTTTCATTCCATATATTTCAGCTGCTCTTTTGCTTGCAATAGCTGCTGATCCGAACTTGTTACTTTCTTTGATGAATTTAACTGCTCCTGCAGTATCGTACATTGGAATCGGTTCCAAATTTTTAGCTAGAATATAATTCCTACACTGACCTAATGCTTGAGGATGAGAATATACATCTATTATTTTGTTATGATCTTTATTTGCAATAAGACAATGATTAATTCGTTGAAAGATTTCCCCTTCAATATAGATTTGATCTTGTAATAATAAATCATAAGTCTCATTTACGCTTCCCTCAATAGAGTTTTCGATAGGAACTACTGCTAAATCATTAAGATCTCTAATAACTGTTTCAAAGACATCGTGAAAGGATTTTAATGGAATGGCAGTGGATTCTGGAAATTTACATATTGTCGCCATTTCACTAAAAGCCCCCCTTTCTCCTTGAAATGCAATTCTTAATTTCTTTTTAATCAAATAAATATTATTAATTTAACATTCTTTTATCTTTATTCTAAAGGTAGAATCCATTAATACTCCTACTAGTTTTCGGTACTAATTTCATTATGGATTATTTTGATAGTTTTTATCCTGTCTTGAAAATTTTGATATCAGAAGAATTCGATATTGCATTTTTTAGTTTTTTTCCAACTTCTGATCTCTTATCGATTTTGATTCTTGATTTTCTTCCAATTTGTGAACTTAAAAGAAATTGATTATCAATATAAATTCCAACATTGGATCCGATATCTCTTTTATCGGTAACAATTGTAATTGATGGACCTGATTCATTTATTTGAAAATCAATCTGTTTGCCAAGTCCAGGATTTTTAGCATCAATATCAATCTTTAATCCTAATAATTCTTCAAGTTCAGTAACAGTAGCCCCATTTCTTCCAATTATCTTAGGGATTATTTCTTTTTCTACTTTTATCCTTACTTTGTTATCTGATATGATTTCTATTTCAGCATTAGGATCAAATCTTCTTACTACCTCTTTTATTTTGGTTTCTGCAAGTTTTCTTACTTTATTATTTGTACGTTTAGTATCAACTATTTCATTTACAGGTACTACTATATTTTCCTCACCATAAGTATATATTTCATATTCTAATTTTCCACTTTCAAAATCAAAGATTTCAACTAATGGTCTAGCTAGATCCTCTTCAAACAATCCGGATGGAACCTTAACTGTTAATTTTAGTTCATAGACTTTGTTTATCTTGCCACCTTTAAGGAAAATAATGGTATCTAGTATATGGGGAATCATACCTAGTTCTATCTTTCCTATGAATCGTTGGACAGCGTCTATCGGACTATTGGCATGAATTACTCCGATCATTCCAACTCCTGATAATCTCAGATCTGCGTATACACTAAAATCTTTAATTCTTCTTATTTCATCAAAAATAGTGTAATCAGGTCTAACAAGTAGCAGTAAATCTACAGCATTCTCAAAACTTCCTTCTAAAGGACTATATTGTGTTACTTCTTTAGGAACTTGTAAATCTCTCGGTGATTCAAATGTTTTTACTATCTTTCTTTTCTTTGTATAATATTCTGCCATACTGCTCGCTAATGTACTTTTACCAGAACCTGGAGGTCCAGCAATAACAATTCCTTCTGCTTTCTCTTCTAATCTTGTAATAAGTTTAACACTTAGTTTGTAATCATCTAAAGATAAATTGACTATTGGTCTAACAATTGTAATTTCTATCGAGTCAGAAAATGGGGGTCTAGTGATAGTTATTCTATATTTTCCATATTGAATAACACTGGCCCCCTCTCTGTTTATTTCATATTGTTTATTTGTATTTAATGGATTATATTCGTAAATTTCCTTAATTATTTCCATAAGATAATCGTATGTTATAGTGTTTCCTTCAAGTCTTTTAAGTTCAAATTGTTCAGGATTACCAATCTTTCCATAAGGACAAACTCCTTCTTTTAAATGAATACTCATTGTATTTTCTGAAAAAAACTTTTCAAATTTAAAATGAGTTATTTTGTTATTATTTTTTATAAATATTGAATCTATTCCTTGTGCTAACGCTGATATGTGTTGTACATAATCAGCAGTAATAAGAATTGCATTCTCATTAAATGCTAATTCGTTAATTATTGAGTCAATTCTTCCGTGTTTGGCTAAGAGTATATCATCATAGGTAGGTTTTTCACCATAAAATTTTATTTTAATATCTTTATTCTTACATTTCTCTCTTATTTCATGAATTTCTTGAATTCCTACAAAGCCCTGATCTCTATTAGTTGACGCCTGAGATTGTAATTCATCTAAAACTGCTCTAGGAATAATGATTTCGCTTTTTTCAGTTATTTTTCCATTTTGTAACATTTTTGAAATTTCTTTATCAATGATAACACTAGTATCTAAAACATATTTTTTGATATCCAATTATTTTATTAAGTGTAATGCTCTTTAATAATTAAATTTATTTTTAATTCTAATAATCTTAAGTTATCTATATTTATATTGAGAATAGCTAGTTTTTAGAATGTTAATTAACAAATTAAATGAACTCGTCCTAATTTAAAAGAATCCATTCATTTACAGTAAAATGACGGTATTATCTAATACAAATGCTAAGAGTAGATTAGATGAATTTCGAATATTACTAAAATATATGCCTTTTTTACAAAAAAATGGTTTCTCTGATTGTGGTAGAGGACAAATTATGGGTCAGATGTCCTTATTACAAGAATTTCTATCTCAAAACCAAAGCACTGAAGAGGTTTTGAATTTACAATATAACGAACCTAGCGTATCAAATAATAATAGTGTGGAGTCAATTTCTGATCCTCCAGAGTATTATCCATCTGTGCATAATGAATTAAATAAACAAAATTCTGATGGATTAAAAGATGATAATTCTTTCGATCTTGACAGTATACTTTTAGAAAATGATTCTACATATGAAAGTGACGATAATAAATTGCAAACATCTCGTTGGTTACGGCCATTTAAGAATGAAGATCCAGTCAAGAAAAGATTATTCGATACTTTTGAAAAAAACGAAGTTACACAATCATGGAAAGAAAAAATAAGAAAAATGACACAATCTGATATTATCTGATTACATAACTATAATTTTTATAATACCATTCACTATAAGGGTTGACTACATATTTACTTTAGCAAGTATTTGGATGGCCGAATTGAATTCATCTTCATTTAATGGTGCTATCTCTGATATCTTTATATTTTTATTTACATGATCAATTTTTTTCTGACCTATTAAAGGAGCTATTAAAGAAGGAGTAGATCGTAATATCTGTATTAGTTTCATACTTTGATCTGTTAATCCTTCTGAATACTCTGGAATCTTTGCTTGTAATAATCTTCCTTGGAATAAAGGAATACTGGTGAAGATTCCTATTTCCAATTTTTTTGCAGCTTCTAATATAGATAGCTTTTGTTCATTTCCTACTTTTTGATTCCTTAAAAATAATGCTTCACTATATGCTAGGTTATATGGAAGTTGGATAAAGCGAAATCCATGATTTTTCCCACCTATATTTTTGGCAATATTATGTATTTCTTCCAATGATAGATATTCTTTATTCTCTTCATTTACTCTAAAACATGTCCAAGTAGCCATTCCATAATATCTAATTTTATTTTCAGAACGACATTTTTCATATATTTCAAAAACTTTGGAAAGCATTTCAAAAAATTTATTCTTATCAACTTCCTGATTCCAACTTTCAAACGCATTATGAATATACACTAAATCTATAGTTTCAAGTTTTAAATTAAATCGTGATTTCTCAATACATTTATTTATGTAGTTTGGATTGAGAACGTTGTACCCGGAACTTATATCTTCGGCTTTTATTATCCCAGGAGATATAAACATTCTTTGCATATATTCCCAAACATCGATCGTTGGATAATCTCCATCATTTGTTATATATCCATTCTTTGTACTTACAAAAATTTCATCTCGAGATATAATCCCGTCAGTTAAAAGTTTAGTAACAGCTCTACCAATACTTTTTTCTGATTTCATTGCTCGATAATTTATTGCACTATCAATTACATTAATTGCTCCTGATCTTACAGATTCATATAATGCATTTTCAATATCTTTATCATCTTGTTCTGATAAATCTCCTAAATAAGTACCCATTCCAATACTTGTTAAAATTAGATCATCAAAACATTTGAAGTGAAAACGTGATATGCCTTTGTTAATTGCTTTATCCATAAATTTATTAGTGCCCTCGCTAGTTGCAAAGCCCTTTATATAAACATCCTCATTAGACAATACCTTGTAATACCGCTGATGATTATTAATTATTTGTACTTTGATTATTAATTAGTCTTTTACACAAAGATGTATATGTAGTCAATTAACCTAAAGATACAAGTGAACAGCAGTTTGCCTAGCAATAGTGGTAGTGGTAGTGGTAATAATACTTCCTTAAAAGTGCTAGAAGCTTATACTCGTGATGTTGGTAGAGGTATAGCACGTATAG
>JALDXL010000138.1:0-5937 GCA_032155045.1 Nitrososphaerales archaeon | reverse complement strand
AAAAAATTTTATAAAGTAACGCGTAGTTATTATATTTACTTAAATATATCAAATCAATCAGAAATATAATTTTATTACAATTCAAATGCTTGATTATCTTTTGGTAACCTTTTTGTAACCATTTGATTATCTGATTCCAATGAACATAAGTTTAATTTGATTAATTGAGTCTATTATTTAATTTGAATTGTAGATTACTTTAGGACTAATTTAAATGAAGACAATGCTAATACTAAATAATTTTTCTTCATTTGATTGATGTCAATATATATCCGTGTGCAAAATAAATTAAGAGTCTATTTAATGAAATAAATATTATTTTAATCGAGAGGAGAAATAAAATTAACAATTTTTTTACATGAGCATATCATTTAATATTTATCTTCCTGTAAATTAAATTTTTACAATATGGTAAAAAGTTTTTCTAAAGATAATATTAGTCCACCGTATTTATCAGTAGAGGGATTATTTTTTATCATGAGTTGAGGATTATATACCTCAAATCATCGGCATTAATTTTTTACGATAAAATAAAGTTAGATTCTAAGAAAAAATCTGTAGTTCGATTCTCCGGTTTTATTGTTAGTGTTATCTCAATCAAGAAGATTAAATATTCCTTTAATTACCAATACAATTCATACTTTAGATTATTATTTTTAAAATTCATAAGTAACAAGTACTTAATTAGTATGATTTTCAATATTTTTCTTATATATCTATATTTGAGGATGTTCTACTTAGCTTTAGACATAATATCTTTGTCAGTATACTAACTGTTTTCTGAATAATGGTCTATGTTATATACTATGACTTTTAATACTCAAATCTCATACAATTATTTAAATTAACATTTACAAGCTTAAATTACGTAAATGAATATGTGCTAGTAAATCATCTAAAGTATAACATCAAATAAATACAGTAGAAGAGTCATGATAACTACGTATGAGCCATTCAGAAACGTTAGGTTTTGTGACTTGGCTAAAAATCAGAGCAAATATATAATTAATAATAACTCATCTATATTTTTATCAATTACAAGGAATAGCATACGTTAAATTAACCTCTTGACCATTAGGATCTTTTACATAATCATTGTTTTTATCATCGTAGAGACGAATTGTATATATATCTGGTAAAAGACCATCTGCAAAAGTATAATCATCAAATCCTCCTGTATCATTAGTTTCAAAGTATCCATACCAATCAATACTGTCTTTAGAATTAATGAATTCCCAATATACATTACCATTCTTATTAAAACCATTTACAGTCATGTTAATTCTATGGTCCTTTAAGGTTCCGCAATTGGGTTCGATATCTGCTTTAACTTTATTTGATGAATAAATAGGGTGATATTGAGAGAGATTGACGAATATTAAACAAATTATCAGAAATAATGAAAAAAAGGTATTCATATTATTTCACTATGTAGTTACATAATATATTATAATATGAACTTTTATTAACTGATTACAATCTTAATTTATGGAAGAATAAGTTGACTGAAGTTTCCATATCTATACATTTTTAATTTCTGTTTTACAAGTACTTGATCAAAAATTTAAGAAATTGTAAAGCTTATCAAACATGATGTATAGACTTGTCAAATATTGTATTCTGCATATTAGGTCAAATTCAACTAGCAATGCGAAGTGCGGGATTTGAACCCGCGACCCCGAGCTTGGGAAGCTCGTACCCTAACCAGGCTGAGCTAACTTCGCAAAACATTCTATTATATCTGCGTCGCAATGTATTTTGAATTAAAGTTATGGAAACGGCACTGGTAATATAAAAGGAACTTCTGTGGTTATTAACTGTTGTACTTGTTTATCTGGTTTTTCAAATATCATATTCTCATTATTTGAGTCTTGTTTTATTATTACAAATTGCTGTTTTACTTGATCTAAGGAGGTTGCATTGAACGAACTATTATAAATATTACCTAATAATGCATTATTTATCATTACTGATAAACTAGGTTCTGACCATTCATTGTCTCTGTGGTTATTAAGATCGATTTTTTGTATGGTTGCATTGACCGTATATTGTTCAATATCGCCTAATAATGCATTAGTTATCATTGTTGGAAGATTATAAACGAGAGTATCGGCTATCTGACTCATCCAATCTTCTTCTGCATTGGCTTCGTCTAATGTAATAAACATTAAAAATACCGAAAAGGTGAATACATAAATTAATACCGAAGATATCGTCTTTAATCACACTATCTTTGTTTAATTGAATATATTTAATTTGAGATATATGCTCCTGTACTATTATTTGATTATATTAGATAAGAAAATATTAACTAATATAATGATTAGTACTATCTTTCAGAGATTAATCCAGATAAATAAATAAAAACTTTGTTATGTACTATTTGATGATAAGAATTAACTTGATTGTGGATATTACACGAATTATTATTTTCAATAAAAATGACATTATGTAGAATCACAATTGTAATGACAAGCTATTTGTAAACTGACTAATTGTTTTTCGATACTAATTATAATGTGATAGGAGTTATGATATAAAATATATTTCTTAACAAAAACTATATAATAATGTTGCTTAAATTTTTGTCCATTTTATTATATAAAATCTTTCCATATTTAATATTTATTGAATTACTACGATACCTAAAGATTTTTGATTATTATCTGTATTGTAATATTTTAATAACGGCTATTTTCAAAAACGAATAAAAATAAGACTATCTAAACCTTGATGTGCAATTAATAAATAATAAAGATTATCATGTAAAATATATTTTTGTAACTGGAGGTGTTCTTTCCGGGTTAGGTAAAGGAGTTATTACATCTTCTATAGCTAAAATTTTGCAACTAACCAATCTCAAAGTATCATGTGTAAAAGTAGATCCGTATGTTAATTATGATGCTGGAACGATGAATCCTGTTGCTCATGGTGAAGTGTTTGTAACCTCTGATGGTGGGGAATGTGACATGGATATAGGTAACTATGAAAGATTTTTAAATATTGAATTAACTAGTGAACATAATTTAACGACTGGAAGAATTTATTCAGAAGTGATAAAAGATGAAAGAGAGGGTAAATATTTAGGTCAATGTGTTCAAATCATTCCACATGTTACTGATGCCATCAAAAACAAATTAAGGAGAATATCAAATCAAGAATCTTTAGATGTATTAGTAATTGAATGCGGAGGAACTGTTGGAGATATAGAAAGTCTACCATTTTTAGAGGCATTTCGACAAATGAAACTAGAAGAAGGAGAAAATAATACACTATTTGTTCATGTAACGTTAGCCCCGATATTGGATGTGGTAGGAGAACAAAAAACTAAACCTACTCAACATAGTGTACAGGAGCTTAGAAGGATAGGAATTAATCCTGATATACTGGCAGTACGATGTAAAAATACTTTATCTTCTGATGCTAGAAAAAAGATTTCACTTTTTGCCAATATAAATTCAAATTGTGTCTTGTCTTGTCATGATGTAAAGTCTATTTTTTTAGTACCTGAAATTTTGGCAAATCAAGGTATAATAAATATAATAAATGACAAACTGAAATTACAGGATTTAGTTATAAAATGGTCAAACTGGAATAATATCACAAAATCATTTTTAGAAAATGATAAAATAGTAAATATTGCAGTTGTTGGCAAATATGTTTCCCTTCCAGACAGCTATGTAAGTGTTTATCAAGCTCTATCTCACGCAGCAGCAAAACTAGGAAATAAATTAGAAGTGACTTGGATTGATTCTGAAAAATTTGATATTAGCTCGAAACAAAAATTATCATTATTTGATAAATATGAAGGTATTCTTATTCCAGGAGGATTTGGGAAACGTGGGTCTGAAGGCGTAATCAACGTGGCTAATTATGCGAGAGAAGCAAATATTCCTTTCTTAGGGATATGTTTTGGATTTCAGTTGTCCCTTGTCTCATTTGCTCGAAATGTATGTGGAATACACGATGCTAATTCTACGGAATTAGATTCAACCACAAAGGAGCCAGTAGTGGAATTTATGCCTGAACAAAAAGATTTAAACGATTTAGGAGGAACTATGAGACTAGGTTGTCATAAAATAATCATTAATCCAAATACACTTGCATCAAAAATATACTCGAAGAATTTTATTAATAAACGACATAGACATAGATATGAATTCAATAAAAATTACCTGTCAATTTTAAATAAAAATGGATTAATATTATCTGGATACTCCGATAATGGGAAAAGAATGGAAATTCTAGAGATCCCTGATCACAAGTTTTATTTTGCATTTCAATATCATGCAGAGTTTGATAGTCGTCCAGGAAAACCGGAACAAGCCTTTGAATCATTCATAAAGATTGCATCTGTTAAATCTTAAGCTCATAAATTCTATGTCTTGCATCACGTAGCGATGTTTTCTTTTTTACATATCCTCTGCTGACTAAATGACCTAGTGATAATCTAATTGTTCTCTCTGGTAATAAAGTCTTAGCAGCCAAGTCTTTCTGACTCATTGAACCTTCATATTCTAATATTTTTAATATTAGCTTTGCACTTGGTGGCATGTTTAATAATTCTTCGGCAATTTTTACTTTTTTGGCAATTATCGATGTAGCAGAGTCATCTCCTATTAGCCTTGCAACTTTGGCAGGATACTGATGTTTAGTACATATAAGAAATTTTTTGATACCAATTCTTCTTCCACCGTCTAAAACTACTTCACAATGGTATCTACTTAAAATATCTGATATTTCCAACATGCAATTATCCGGAAATATCAATGGCCTCCTAGTATTATCTACAGAATTTACAGACACTACTACAAATACTCTTGAGTTCTGAAGTATCATAGGGCCTCCTGCTGACATTGAATAGGCTGTTGATCCTGTAGGAGTTGATATAATTACTCCATCACTATTATCATGCCAAACATCTTTTCTGTCAATTTTTAGTATATGTTCCATTAAAGTAGCACTTTTACTGGGAAATACTGCAACATCATTTAATACTGGTTCTATATCTTTTCCATCAACATTTACTCCTAATCTGACGAGTTCCTCAATTTTATAATCATTATTTTTTAATCTTTGGATATTTGTTTCTAAATCACTAATATCTATTTGAGCTAAAAATCCAGTAGATTCTGATTCATATATACCTATAGCTGGGGCTGAATCGTTTAAGACTTTGTGAAAATAATCTAACATTGCCCTGTCTCCTCCTACAATAAATACTAAATCTACCTGATTTGCAATATCATAATTTTTTTCAGACATATAGATAGTTTGAATAAAAGAATCATCAAGAATTTTTTTAATTTTGGAAAATAATAAGGTGTCCTGCGGATAGGAATCAACAAGGGCGATCTTCATTATTTTCTTTGTATTGGTATATCTCTTAAAGTTTTTTCTATAATTATGTATTAATCTGTACAAATGACTTGACAAAAATGTTTTTTATTTTATTTTATGACAATTATTTAAATGAAAAAATATTTATAATTTATTTATAATTGCAAAGAATAAAAGTTATTAGTAGTTTCTATATGGAAATAAATCATATAATATGTAATAGCTGAAAGGTAGACTATCTTATTACTATCGCAGCAACAACAATAGATGAAAATATAATCCACGGATAATTGATCCTATCTATCATAACCATAGGTAATCGAATAACTGTCTTTCCGATGCTGATTTTTCTAGGTTTAAGATATTTGTAAAATAATGTCATTCAACTCGTGAATTGTCAAATCTATTTCTAAATTATGATAATTATAAAATTTTGTATTATAGTGGCAAATTTAGATAATTATATTGTATTATTATCTAACAAAATTGTTAACAGTCAACTAGTTTTATATTTAATACATCCAAGATAGTACTTGCTGATATATTATATATGAAATTAAAAAAAATTTCTTTATTTTACCTGGTGTAGAATAAACA
>JALDXL010000137.1:0-6002 GCA_032155045.1 Nitrososphaerales archaeon | reverse complement strand
AATTTAAATTGACTGATTATTTTTTTCCAAATATATGTTGCGAGATGGATGTTAGATTTGCACATTTGATAATATCCGCATATGGAATTTCCTGAAAAATTCAAGAGTAAATTAAAATAATTTACTTTAAAGCAGGATAAAAGATATAAAATATATGAAAATTCGATTGATATAAGGATCGATTTTTTTAAAATCATTATAGTACTCATATGATACGCAGAACCAAATTTTTTAAAATTTTCAAACATATTTTTTTTCTCTTTTACTTTCAGGAACTTTTGTATCAATAAACCAATAATACAAGTTTTTGGACTCATTTAGAATAACAAATAAAATGAACTTTTATCTACAGTTTCTCTTTCAATGACTAATTAAAGAGAACAATAAATCTTATTTTATCTAAAAAATACGATGATCTTTGGTCATCTATATACTCCTATATAGATCAATAGAGTTAAATATTAGCTACTTATGTACTAATTGATGTCAAATGAAATAAATCCAAGTCAATTAGTTCAAGACATCAAAAAACCACATATATATGAGATAAATGATTCAAATTTAAAAAATGTCCTTAACCAAATAATTACTAGTACAAATATACAAAAACAAATTTTGAAAAAGATGGAAGAAAATTCTAATAATTCGAAACTGGAAAAAACATTGGTAGGAGTTAAAAAGGATCTTAGAGATATCCAATCTAGTCAAAATGATTTTTTCAAATTCAAAAAGAATTTTGAATCTATAAAACAGATTACAACAAATTTATCAGACCTTCAATTACAACTAAAAGAGATTAAGGAAGGCATTTCTTCAATTAATTTACCTAACCTGAAGAATAAGAATAAGGAAGAAAAGCAGAAGAATAAAGAACTAAAGAAGGAAGAAAAGCAGAAGAATAAAGGTAATGAGAATAATAATAAAAATAGAAAACGCTAGAGAAATAGAAGTAAAAATGAATAATGGAATTATATTTAGTAAGATATGGCGATCATACTAAATTAAATCCTAGATTAAATTATAGAATAAGAAATACAATTTTATTCAAAATTTGAGGTGAAATAATCTTAAGTTGACCGGACCACAAAACCTGATTTTTTCCATTTTTGAAGTCCATAGGTAATGATTTCTGTTCCTGATCCCACTAAAGAATTTTTATATAACTAAATTTTTATTCATGTCATATAAAAAATAGATGAAATAAAATTCTATTATTATTATATTTTATCTTTATATTTAGTGTCTATATTTACTACATTCTATTTTTTGAAGCTAATCAAAATATGGGGTAATAGGTAATCTATGATCACGTTTCTTTTATTTTCTATTTTGGTAATCATATGATCATGAGTAACAGTAAAAAAACAAAGATAGCACTTTATTCAATACTTTATTCCACTATAATAATAAGCATATTCAGCAATTTTTCTCTTCAATTATTGAATGCTGAAGAAATAGACTATTCAAATGTATTCCAGACTAAAAAAATGAATCATCTTCAATCAGATACTAACAATAAAGAGGGAGAATTCAATATTGCGGTTGCTTCTGATTGGGGTTGTGAAAAAGATACAGAAAAAACAGCAAAAAATATTCAAGAGAAGAATCCTGAACTTGTCATTTCAGCAGGAGACGCAAGCTATGATGAATCCTCTGAATGTTGGCTTGAAATAATACAACCGTTTCAGTCAAAAATGAAGATAGCCATGGGAGATCATGAATATAGTGATACTAGTGGTGGCGAAACAGGTATTATTAATCAATATCTAAAACCTTTGAATCTAGCAAAAACATATTATTCTTTTGATATGAATAATGCTCATGTTACTGTTATGGATCCATATATTGATTATGAACCTGGTTCGGATCAATATCAATTCATTGAAAATGATATCAAAACTGCTTTTACCGATCCATCCATAGACTGGAGATTTGTTGTAGAATCAGTGCCTATCTATACCTCACCTTCTCAACATCCAGGTGATTCAACAATCAAAGATATTTATCATCCACTTTTTGATAAGTATGGTGTTGATATAGTATTCACTAGTGATAATCACAATTATCAACGTACATTTCCATTAAAATATAATAGCGAAGATGTTGGAGAAGAAGATTCTAATAATCCTATCATAGTAGATAGAAATCAAAATAATTATTATTATGGTAATAATGAGGAAGGAGTTATTTATCTGATAACTGGAACCGCAGGAAGATCTCTTTATGAAATTGAAGAACAAGCACCTTTTGTTGCAAATCAAGATGATCAACATTTTGGATTTCTAAATATCGCTATTAGTGGTAAAACCTTGAAAGGAACTTTCTATGCTAACGAAAGCGAACTTCCACGCTATCATTATGTAAATTATCAAAATAACATAATAGATCATTTTACAATTTTAAAAACTGATAAACCTAATTATAATAACTGAATTTAATAAATTTTGAAGAGCTGACTATAGAATACTACTACTATTTCTGTGAAAATACTAATTATAACAGAAAATTGTATTTGAATCAATATCTATTCCCAATAAATATAGTTTTTTTATATTATCAGAACTAAGTATCCATTATTCACTATATCTATCATCTTTTTTCCTTGCATCTTTGTAAACTTTTTTTGGGGATAATTATTGTTTATATTCATTAATAGTCATAGGAAAATAGAGACATATTTAATATATACCCATAAACCAAATACATAAGGAATTTCATAGTTAAGATCATATAATTATTAATGTATTGATTTTTTTATATAAATTCGAATTACTTATTTTTCTATCTTATATTTTTATTATTTGAAATTTTAATATTCATATTTCTATTGATTATGCAAATTATAGATATAAATTTCTTATATTTTATTAAATAAATTAAAAAACCAAATAGTATATTTGCAAGTATATCTTTTATGATCTGCATGCTAATATTCAAAAACTATACTGTGGTCATTGTGATAGTATATCTACTTATCCTATCATTGTTTTCGTTCTCAATTTCAGGAGATATTAATGTTTATGGTCTTTCACATGATAAAAAACTTGCAGGAGAATTTCCTAGTTTTTCTGATACTGTGAAATCAGATCAAAAAATTAAAGGAGATATAAACAACAATTTGTCACTACCTGAAAATTCAAAAATTAAAAATGAAGAATCTAACAATGGAATAATAACACCATTACCAAGTGAGTTGACTGTAGTTACGCAAGTAAACAACGAAGGAGGTGGTAAAAAGAACCCATCTGATTTTACAATACAAGTAGACGGTAATAATCCTAATCCATCATCATTTCCTGGTGATTCTGATGGTACAGTAGTAAAGATAGATCAAGGAAAATACAGTGTTAGTGAAAGTGGATCATCTGAATATACTGTCAGTAAATCAGGCTCATGTTCTGGAACGATAAACCCCGCACAAACAAAGACCTGTACTATTACTAATACATATAATTCACCTGTACTTACAGGTACATTAAAAGTTGTAAAAAAAGTTGTTAATGATGAAGGAGGATCTAAGGAACCATCTGATTTTACCATTACAGTGAATGGTAAAGATCCTCAGCCAACATCTTTTCCTGGAAGTTCAGTTGGTGTGAATGTGAATTTGAAAAAAGGTAGTTATTCTGTTACTGAGGCAAGTCCTTCAGATTATAACGCAGAATATTCTAGTAGTTGCCTCGGTACAATCAACCCAGGAGAAAAAATTACATGTACTATTACAAATGTTTATCAATCTGAAGATCAATCTGCACAATTAATAGTCATAAAAGACATAGTCAATAATTACAAAAATGATGACTCTACAAAATTAAAACCAAGTGCATTTACCATCAAAGTAAGTGGAAATGATCCGTCACCAAAATCGTTTCCAGGAAGATCTGGAAGTGGCATCACTGTTACTTTGGATCCTGGTAGTTATACTGTGACAGAAAAAGGTCCTCCAGGGTACTCAACAAATTACACAAATGACTGTGAAGGAAAAATAAAATCAGGTCAGGTAAAAGTTTGTATTATAACAAATGAATTTAATCAAGCCCAACCAGTCATCCCTCTTCAATCCCAACTAACTCTAACAGGCACAATAAATGGTCTTGACTCGCCTTATGGAATGGCTTTTAAACCAGATAATAATTTACTTTATATTACAAATTCTGGAGTGTCTAATAATAATGGCTCAATTTCAGTCATAAATACTACAACGAATGTTATTGACTCAATTATTCCTATAAGTAACGATCCTAAATCAATTATTCACAATTCTGCTAATGACTTAATTTACATTACAAATCCTAATTCAGGAGAAATATCAGTATTTAATACTACAATGAATTTGATAACAAATACAATTAATATTAGTAATGTCCTTGGAACAGGCCTTACTGGAATAGAAGTAAATCCAATTAACAATATAATTTATGTGACCAATAGTGGATCTAATATAATATCAATAATAAATGCTACATCCAATACATTAATTGGTAATATAAGTCAAACGATAGGAAAGTTTTTTACCCCATATGGAATTGCATATAATTATGATAATGGCAATCTATATGTTACTAACAGAGGATCAGATACAATTTCAGTAATTAACAGTACAACTAACATCTTGGAAAAAATAATATCTATTGGTGGGATAGCTCCTTCATCTATAATTTATAATCCAGTTAATAACTATTTATATAGTACTAATACAGGTTCAAATACAGTATCAGTTATAAATGGCACCACAAATGATATTGTTAAAACGATTTCGACAGGTACGCAACCAATTGGGATAGCATATAATGAATATGACGGTGACGTTTATATTACAAATTCTATAAATGGAACAATTTCAATTATTGACGGACATGATAATACAGTAATTGATACCGTTGATGTATTTGGTAATGACAATAATCTTACTGGGATAGTATTTAATTCTAACAATGAAAATGTTTATGTTGCTAACACTAACACAGGAAGTATTTCAATCTTAGGATGAGGTTATAATTGAGGTAACACAAACGTTCCTAAACTGAAGTGATGATACATTGGCTTACATAATTTCTTCAAATTTATTTATCCACTGATAAATTGAATAATAATTAAGTTGAAATTTCTGGAGATAGTAATTGAAAATTTCATCTTTAGAGAATCAAATGATGTACATTTCGCTATATGTACATACACTTATTTATTTTCTATTTTAATTGGAATTAAAAGAGAAACTTCTGGAGAAAAATATCAAAGATGAAGAAAAGGAAACAGAGTTTGTCACTCAACTACTAACAACTATAATAACGTTTCTGTATTTCTAAACGTGCAGAAATTCAGAATTAGGAGAAATTTATCTGTCATGTACTTATGTTCTTAAAAACAGAAAAGAAATAAAAAAATTTGAATCATTTATTGCATCATAAAAATAGTTCAGGTTAACAATAACCGAATTATAAAAATTTGAATATTTAACTAATTAGACTTCTATTGTAATAAATATACCAATATATGACTATGGTTATACTAAATTAATTTATACCCAAAAAATAAATAGTATTTTAACAAAGTCAATATACTAAAAAACAAATACAAGATCCGAGTTATAGTCCTCTAGGTATCTATTTCTCACCAAGAGGGCTATAGCTTGTTTAAATAACTAGTTTTATCTAATTTTTAAATAATATCAATAACAAAATGTATACAATATGAAATATTTAATTCGAGATCAATATATGTACGATACATTGCCTAATTTTGCTCCTGTAATTTATTAAGGACTCAATTTCAAATAAGTTATTTCATATTTTTAAAAATAAAGACTTTATAGTATTATGAAATTATTTGCTATATTCTAAAAAATAGTTTCTATCCTTATCAGTTATTTTATTCTGAATAAGTTATCATTAAATTAATATCTAGTCAAATGAGAATACTTGTTATTTGGTTCATTTTTATCTTTCCAGAATTTAACTAACATTTCTATTATATCATCATAAGTTAATGGATTAGTATTATAA
>JALDXL010000136.1:0-6024 GCA_032155045.1 Nitrososphaerales archaeon | reverse complement strand
ATGATGCTGATATGTATCTATCAGGATGCCTACATTTTAGAGTAGTATCATATTTGCTTGAATCTTTATCCTCCCTTACTCTTAAAAAGAAATTTTTCGATTTTAATTTAAAATTACGTGTGTCTAGATAGTATGTTCTTCTGAATTTTAGTTTTAAATCAGAATCAGGTATAAATTGACCATTCAACATTCCAACCTCTTTGTCAATTATTTTTTGAACTTTTTTTATCCCTGTATTTAGATCTTGAAATATCTCTGGTTTCAATATTAATTTAAATTCTCTAGAGTCTAAAGAACTATTCAACAAACAATTATCTTAATACAACTATTAAAATAAATTGAACTCTGAAACCATGACTATTCAACTCCCGACTGTCAATTAAATATGTAGAGGAGCCCGATTATTAAAAAGTGAATAAGATTAATCATTTGAAGTTTTTGGCACTGAAAAAGTCTTGAAAATTAAAAAAACCAAATAATACATTCACTATACTTTTATCTTGCTATAACTTTTCAATATTTTCGTAATTTCGTACTAAAATAAAGATTAATTTTGAATAGAAAAAAGATTAAATATTACTATTTTGAACAGAACATATTAAAAGTTATTTATTATCTACAATTTTAAAAATCTTTTACTACTATCAAATATCATATATAATACCATTACCATATAATTACATATCATTATACAATTATTGTAGGATGATAATAGTAGAATGATGAATCTGAGCCATTCCAGTCATCCTATTAATTATTAAATTTATTTTAAGTTATCAAACTTTTCGGCGCCGAAAAATAGTAGTTACTTTTGTAAACAAATACACAGTATCAATACATGGATGTGGTAACTTGAGTATAGAGTCCTTCCATAACTTTAATTTTAAATTGTAAATTAATAAAAATATAAATTACTAATAGAAGAGGAAAAAAATTATTAGATTATAAATTTATAAATGTTTTTTAGTATAGCACTTTAGAATCTTTGCAGTACCTATATCTTTCAAGCAAGAAATCGATTCAACATTCTTTTTAATTACTGTTCCACTTGAAACTTTTTCAAATATTTCTGTAAATAACATCACATCTAATATTTGAGTAGGCTTATTTTGTTTATAAGTACACAAAAATGCCTCTTTTTCTGATTCCACAGTCTTTGAAATACCATTAGAACTTACTACAGTCTCCATTTCTATTGGAGATTGTATGTTTAATGTTCTTAAATTCAATGGGTCACAACCAACTGCAAAAGGATATTGATTTGAAATAGGAACATTCTTAGAGTCACAATAGGATACAGTACCGTTATATCCTTTGACACATGTAACAGTCTCAACTGTTTTATTCAAAGTAGATTGAGTTCTCATGCTTTCAAATAGTTCTGTAAAAAGACTTACCATTGCTACGACTAAAGCTCCGTTTTTTGTTTTACATTTGAAAATTTCTTTTTCAACATGAATGGTTTTTGCAATATCCTTGAAAATAACAGTATTCATATCTATAGGGTCAGTTGGAGGTGTAGCTAATTCACATTTAGTTAGTTTTATTGCATCAGGAATGATTGTGGCTATTTTATTTTGTGCGTTTATCTGTAAAGGTTGACAGATTATAAATCCACTTATTAATATGGTAGTTAGAAAGACTGTAGCGTTAATTTCATAATTTTTCAATATGGAGCTTATTCTTTTGGTTAGAATTTTGCTCATGAGGAAAATTAGTATTATTTTATTTAAGTTTACTTGTCTTCATTATAATATATTTTATTCAATATCGTAATTGTTTCAAATCCCATTAATAATTTGATAAGTATCTTGATAAACAATAATTGAATCTTTTAAATTTGAGATCCCATTAAAATGTATTTAGAATAATAATTTAATCTTAATAATAAATACATTTAAAATTCAATTGACAATTGACAAAAGGGAAACCTAAGTATTATTCTCATGACCATAATATTAGACTCTTATGTTATCTCCGCTTTCGATATTACTTCTTCTAAGATATTTTTATTATTATCCTATATTATAGATAATTCAAAATCAGAGTTAAGTTTCTAAAGATAAAAGCTAATTTACTGAACCCATGCATCAGTAAAGTTCAAATCCCTCAGAACTCTGAAAAATTTTCTATTTTTAAAAATAACTTAAAAGTTTCTAATAATTAAAGCTAAATACAAGATAGTAATATATCTAATAGATTCTTATTTTAGGACGGCTATCAGTATTACTAATTATACTAACAACTTTAGAATTCAATATTAATAAATAAATGACTATAATGGTTTAATATTCACATCTAATTGTAATTTTTTTTTTAAAATCAACTAATACAAATTTAGCTTCCATTATAGAGTAGGATTTTTTTATATATATAATAATTAGAAGATATTCTTTAACCTAAATGTATAACAATAAATATCAATGATTATATTTTTATTCCATCTTGTTATTATTTGCTACTTTATGATAGTTCATTCAAGTTAAGTTGATGTGTTCGTCATAGGGTGTTATTGTAGCCTCTAACCATCTATTTTTTCAATAATTATAGGAATCATTTCAAATATTATAACAAACAAATTCTCAAATTTTACTATGATTTTTTATATAAAATTTAGCAACAAAACTATCATTCTAAATTCTACTATTTTTAGAATAAATGATTAAAACATAATTTTTCATTCTCTATTCATCATTCGGACCTTAGATATATCTTACCATCATTAACATTTCATAATGACTAATACAACAAAAACAACAAAGTATAGTGTGATGTTTTTAGCAGTTATATTAGTTGCAGGAACAATTACCATGTTTTCTCAATCATTTATGGTCGGAACAGCACAAGCCGTACCATATCCAGATATGGACAGAGAAAAGAAAGAAGATAAAAAAAATGTCAGTGTTCAATCTTTAAAATGTAATAATATCAATGTAAATGTTAATGGTTTAGAGCTTAGTGTTTTGCCTCCGTTTCTTGGTGGAGGTGAAGTAGCAGCTGAGGCAGTAGAACCTAATACGGATGCCAGCTCCTTTGCAGGTATTGGCGGAGCTAATGATGGTTCTGAAATCAATGATTTCAGGTTCATATGCATAAACAATAACAACAACACTGTAGTTGGAGACGATGAAGAACCAATTCCACCAGAAACATCAGCATGTACAGACTGTTTTTCAGTCCTAACTCAAACCCAAATCAACCGTTTGTTAGCAATTGTTAGTGCAACATCAATTGAAGTATATTGTGAGCGACTTCTCGCCACACCTAACAGTCCAGGTGAAAGCCTAGATGTAAGAGATGCACTAATTAATATACCAGAAATAACTCAACCACAGTTTGTAGAGATACTTCAATGTTTGATAGATGAAGGAGTAATTGGTCCGTTACCACCACCACCACCACCATAAATTTTTTTCTTTAATAATTAATTAATCTGTATCTAATGATATTACTTCTACTAATCAAATTGTTATCTAACACTGAGACTATATTTACATAGTTTTTAATTAAGAATTATAAAATAAGTTTCTAATAATAAAAGCTAAATACAAGCTACAATACCACTTATATATGGAATACTCAAAATATTAAGAGATAGTAGGTTCTAATTTTTGTCCTAATACTATTCCAGAATAAGCAAAATCCTTTTTCATTATGGCTTCACTATACTTTGAAAATAAAGATTTGTCAATACATGAACCATGCATGGGATATACCATATTTGGAGATAACTCAACAAGTCTTTTAGTTGTATTTCTTACAGGTTTTTCATTGGCAAAGATTCCAGTGCCTCTGTAAAGATTAATCATTGATTCTGAGAGGTCATCAGATATTACAGATTTATTGTTTCCAGGTTGAATAAATAAATCAGAAGTAAATAGTGACTTTGTATTTTCTTCAAATATCATCATACTATCCCAATGATGAACATGTGGAGTCATGATGAATTTAAATTGTCTCTTGCCAGTATTTAGAGTGTCGTTATTCCATGTTGATAAATGGTCTACAGGAATGTTATACCATTCCATCAGATTCAATTTCGAGCTCAAATCACTACATACTAATTTTGCATCTGCAGATTCTAAAAATTCCATTCCTCCCCATTCATCACTTTCAAAATGCAAAAAGGATACATATGCTAATTTTTGCAAAGGAATAACTTCCTTTATTTTTTCTTCTATATTTTTATACATACCTATGGGACCTGTATGAATTAACATTGATTTTGCATCATCAATCAAAAATTGGTTAAATGTTATTCCATAGGTATTTACAAATCCTGAAATTCTATAAATTCCATCATTAATTTCTGTAATAGAAACATCAATATCTTTAATAGCATAATCAGTCTTGCTAACTTCTCTCATAAATAAAAAAAAATCAGTGAGACTAATATATATTCATAAAGTATTTCTTTCTAGATTAGAAAAGAGGTTTTTATACTAACAAACCTATTGATTATACAATAATCTTATTTTTGACTTTAAGAAATTATATTAATTAATGACTATAACACTTCATCATACTCATCTTATTATACATTTTTAATAAAATAGACTATTACAACTTTAGCTTCATTGAACCTCTATTCATCTGACGTATTTCAGATATAATTATTGTCTATATAAATAAATATGAAAAATAGAGGTAGAACAGAATTATTGGCAGCTATGCTTGAGGTAGCAAAAGGGAAAGTATCCGACAAAAATTATGTATAGTGCTTTTCTAAGTTATAGCCAGTTAAAGGATTACCTTGATATTTTGATAGAAAACAATCTGGTTGAATATCTTGAAGGAACTCAAACCTACAAGACTACAGAAAAAGGATTAAGTTTTCTCAAGATGAATAACGAAATAGGAGAATTATTACAAACTACAACAACAATTAAAAACATTTAGTTAACTTTATACCATTTCAATTTTTTGTAATGGAATCATCAATATCTGTTTTAACAAAGTGAATTTAAAAATTATCTCTTTTATCATAATATAAACTTCTGTTTTACTATCTCTATCAGTATTAATCATATTAAGGTATTACAATTTTCAACTTTATCAATACTAATATATGACTATAAACTTTCACTATACTCTTTTTACTATAGTTATATCTAAAAAATTAAATATAACATTATATTTAACTAATCGTTATTCTTGTGACATATTTCAGATATAACTAAAATGTTATTTAACAAATATGCACAAGTCAGTTATACTATTACTAGGCTTGTTGGTGATTTTATTACCATTAGGTACTAGCAATATGAATATTTCAAATGCAAACGCAATTGCAGATTTTGACAAATGAGATAAAAAAAGTGTCAGTGTCAGTACTTTGAAATGCAACAATATCAATGTAAATGTTAATGGTTTAGATCTTAGTGTTTTGCCTCCATTTCTTGGTGGTGAAGTAGCAGCTGAAGCAGCAGAACCTAATACCGGTGTCATCTCATTTGCAGCAGGCAATAACAGTGATGGCTCCCAAATCAATGACTTTCGATTCATCTGTATAAACAATAACAACAATACAGTAACTAGCGCAGGTAATGATTCAACTCCAATACCACCAACACCACCAGTAAACGAATGTGCTGAAGATGTTGAAGCTTGCTTTGAAGAATTTCTTAGTCCTGGAGACTTGGATACATTAACAACGGCGTTAGAAAATGGTTTAACAGTACAAACAGAACCATTAGGCCGAGTAACATTCATCAGTTTCGCAGATATATGTGAAATACTTGAAGGTTTAACAGAATTCGAATTGCTTGGGGTTATTGGTGATATTCTAGGGACATTGCGTATAGTTTCGGCAGATATTAATGGATTAGTAGACTGTATAGCTGAATCTATTGGTATAACCCCCAATTGATTTACCAGTAAAGTCTAAAAACTTCAAATATCTTTTTTTAAATATACATTTGATTCTATAGTATTCTAACAAAATTGACAAATTCAACTTGTTGATTACCTGTTGTACTTACTAACATAGGTTACAATTTCATTTACTAACATAGGTAACACTTT